>JACQOX010000113.1 GCA_016202335.1 Deltaproteobacteria bacterium | reverse complement strand
GTATAGCACCGCTGGCAACTTTAGCAGCGTATTCGGCGGGAGTTTCTTTCGCTTGAAAACGCTTCACACCGAGCGCACCAGCTCCACCTGAAAGAATATGCGAAGGGGCTTTGGCCCGCTCAAAGCCACCCGAAACTGCAGATGGGGTCGCTCCAGAAAGATTTGTTTTTGGAATCGAGGTTTCCCCCGAAATCGGACGAACTGTTTTCACATCAACTTTGATTCCACCGCTTATCATGACTGCCTCCTGTTTCTCCGGGCTTAAGATGCAAATCGCTTGCCACCCTAAACATTATATAAACACCCTTTCAACCACTTTAAACAGATTTTGGGGGTTGACGTAGCCAGAAGCCACATTGGCACCGGGTTTGGACTCCCCAGCGCACACACCCCTTCTCTTATAGTTATCGGCAGGTTTCAGAAAAAGTTGCGGGGCGCTGCTTTTCACGAAGCCGCTCAAGGACTGTGCCCTGCTCACAATGACTTTCCAGCAGTTCCCGGCAATCTGGTGGCAAAACGCCGTTGTACATCTGCGCCGGTGGCCCGTCGGGGCCGGGCATGAGGCTCTGTTCGCGATAGAGCGGCCACAGTTCGTCCGGGATGGGGCCGATGATGAGGACGTTGGGGCCTTTGGTGCAACGGCCGTAGCAACCGCCGTCCCCCACGACCACCTGATCCTTCAGCCCTTTCCGGGCGATGAGTTTTTCAAACTCCTCTTTCACGTCGCGAGAAAATCCGGCTGCGCAGCTTTTGGTCTTGCATACGCAAATTTTATAACGAAAAGGTGCTTGCTTCATGGGATACGAGCGTAAAGACCATTATTTCAAAAAAGCCAAGGCCGAAGGTAAAGCTTCACGCGCGGCCTATAAAATCCTCGAGCTCAATGAAAAATTCCATTTTCTCCGCAAAGGCGCGGTCGTTGTGGATTTGGGCTGTGCTCCGGGGAGCTGGCTCAAAGAATTGTCCGAAGCCGTGGGGCCAAATGGCCGCGTCGTCGGCATCGACCTGCGCGATCTCACGATCTCGCTGCCTCCCAATACCATGTTCGTCAAAGGTTCGATCGAGGACGATGTTGCGCTCGCGGCCATTGAATCACAGCTGCCGTCCAAAGTGGACGTGGTCCTCTCCGACATGGCGCCAAACACCAGCGGAGTCGCCTTTGCTGACGCCTATAAATCTTTTGAATTGGCGAGCATTGCCCTCGGCACGTGCTCACGCCTCTTGAAAAAAGGCGGTTCGTTTATCGTCAAAATTTTTGAAGGCAAAGAAGTCGCAGAGTACCAACACATGCTCCGCAAAGCATTTTCCAAAATTGTGCGCGTCGTGCCCAAAGCCACGCGCAAAACATCCGGAGAAATGTATTTTGTCTGCCTGGATCATCGCCTATGAAAATACTCACCACGCGTTTAAAACAACTTATCCCTTGGGTCATGGCAGCTCTCATTCTGACCTTTCTTTTTCGCCAGTACCCGCCGGCAGATGTCCTGAAAGCAGCGTCCTACGTCAAGTTCATCCCCTTCTTTTCGTTCGCCCTTTTCTATTTTGTATTTCTCCTGATCGTCGACAGCTGGAGCACGACCTATGTGATTTCCCGCTTCTGTCTGCCGGTCGCCTGGAAAGAAATTCTTTTCGCGAGAGCCGCGACCTATCTCATCATGGTCATCAACTATCCGGCAAGCCAGGCCGCCTTCGCTTATTACCTGAAACGCCGCTATCGGCTGCCGGTCACCGAAGCTCTGAGCGCTTTTCTTTTTATCATGGTCGTCGATTTTCTCTGGGTGATCAGCTTAGCAGTGCTCGGCAGCCTCTGTGAATCCACGATGATCCGCGGCATCGATCTTTCAGGCTATGTTCAGTTCGTGGGACTCGTGGCCACAGCTGGGTTCGCCGCGTGGCTGCTCTTTTGGCGGCGTCTCGATCAGAAAATCCTCGGCCGTCCCATCGCCTGGTTAGAACCCATTCGCACACGCCCGCTCTTTCACCTGTTTGAAAAAGCGCGCCCTCTCGATTACCTCCGCCTGGCTTTTCTGCGCACCCCGATCCATCTGACCATCATCATCTCCATGTACATCGTGGTCATGACCTTTGGAACCTATATCCCGTTCCGCGACATTCTCGGCCGCATCCCCATCGTGTTTTTAGTCGGCACCCTGCCCATCACCCCGGGCGGACTCGGAACCGTCAACGCTGCCATGGTGGAACTCCTCGCTCCCAAAATGCAGGGCTCCATTTTTGCTTCTGGCGCAATCACCGCCGCGGAACTCATGTTCACCATCACGCTGCTGTGGATGTTCACCAATTATTTCTTCAAATTATTGCTGGGGTTTGTGCTCCTTAAAAAGGCGTCAAAAAAACTCTTTTCTCCTGTTTCGGATAAATCATAAGCATCTTTTCAAGTTAAACCTTTACTTCGAAAAATCAGCTAACTCGCTAGAATTATTTATTTTCTTCTCTACAAATCCTTCAAGTTCTGTATAATCTATTCAAGTGGCGTAGCCTTTGCATTGATTGTCGTTGGAGGTCCATATGGCCAAAGACAGCATCATTGAAGGAAACGAACTTCCAGCCTATTTTCGAGAAAAGGTTCAACAGGCCCTCACCCATCAGGGGGTCGAAGCCACGGAGATGACCGAATTTTACCTGGTCAATCTCCTCCATGAATTCCGCCACAGCGATAAACTCTTCACCCGCGAAGGTGACCATGTCGTCGAAAAACCGCTCGCGATTTTGCTCGCCGAAGCCCTCGAAGGGGATACCGCCACCCGCATCCGTTCCCTCAAAAAAATCGGCGACGTCGCGCTTTACACCGCCGGCTATTTCGCTCAAAAATTTCACCGCATGCTGGTCGATCCCAACTATTTCATCAGCATGGGATGTTCGGCGTATCACAATCTGGCCGGCATGATGCCCGGCGAAAAAGTGTTCGGCGCGCTTTACAGCGAGCTGGCGCAGAAATTCCCGGCGCTCGTAAACATCCTCAAAGAAGTCGCGTCCGATGAACGGGGCACCCCCAATGTGAACCTCTTGCAGACCTATGAACGCTGGCTCGCGACCGGCGACGCACGACTGATGGACGTTCTGCGCCGCGAAGGCATTTTCCCGCAGCCCATCGAGCTTAAAACCCAATGATCCTCGAAACGCTTTATACGATGTTGAAAAACCTCTACGGCATCAACGACGCTCCCGATGCCATCACTCCCTACCTACTCGCGCTGAAGCCACGCCATGATGGTCACCAAGAGATCAGCGTCGGAAGCCGATTTTCAGGGATGGAAGCGATGTTGGTCAAAGAAACGAACGATGATGTGCAACTCGGCGTTTACCTGCATCCGCTGATCCGCCAACGCCTCCAGCATGGCTCTCTTCGCTATGACGATCTTGGTTATGCTGCGGAAGGCCTCAGCCATTTTCTGTATGTCATCGACCGCGCGGGACGAAATAAGTCGTGCAGCCAGTTGGAATTGGAACTCCAGGCGGAAGTGGATAAATTTATTGTGCTGCATCTCTTGACGATCGAAGCTGCCGGGAAATCCCCGCACAACATCTTTACCTGGCAATTTGACTCTCCAGACTTCGCCGCGGACCTCAGTCACGAAGAACGCGATCGGTACGAAACCGCCAATCACTTTGCCGCGAAATTTTGTTGGAAGCTCCGCGAACGCTGTTTTTTCCCGCTCCGCCGGTCAGAGCTGCTTGCCTGGATTCGGCCGTTTTTTGAAGCCAATCTCGAAGGAAAATTGGCAAGACTTATTCCTTAATTCACTCTGGCCGTTGCTGCTCAAACTCGCGCCAGATCTCGACGAGATTTCCGGTCCAACTCTTTCGCAAAACCTAATAAACGTGCTTTCATGAGATGTCCGCGCCATCGACAAAGAGAGCCGACGCACCCGGATCTGTCTGTGGAGAGGTTTCGAGATCCCTCAGCGCATTCTCTTTGCGTTGTTGGGTAACAAAATGCTCTTGCGCTGCTGCATATTTTTTCCATGCCGCCATGGCGCGAAACTCTTTCTCTTTTATTTTTTGTGTCCCCTTTTTCTTCCTGAATCCTGCCGCAACGCGAGCAGATGCCTCTAACCAAGACGTATCCTTTCCGGTGATTGTGTGGATGTCAGAAGCAAGCTTATGCGCCCAAGTGTTGAAATCAGGATTGGCTGGGGACCTGGTGGTGCGGAATTTCCAGATGAGCTTGACAGGGAGAGACTTCTCTTTAAGGTCGTTCCAGGGGAGTAAGCTCTCAGAAGTGTTTTTATAAATCTGAACCAGGCCGTATAATTCTACTGCAGCTTTCAGGGCTTTTGCATCTCGCTCATATTGAATCCATCGCACCGCAGATGCCCACATATCGGTTGTCCAATGGGTTTCTCGTGTTGCTACTCCCTGCATCCGTGGGGCTGTTTTTAAATAAGCTTCTGCGGCGAGTTCAATGGAGGTGCGGTTTGAGATGAACTTCGATTCGGTGCTCACAAGCGTCGCCACTACCGGCTCTCCTTGCAGTCGAGATTGCGCGATGATTGCGCGGTGAAACGCCTGCATTTCTTTCAAAAAAACAGATCCCTTCAGATCGATGTTCGTCGATGGCTGCATCACGTCGGACATCAGATAGAGCGGGCCGTCTTTTTCGGCTTCATACAGTTCATGATACCCCCACAGTTTTTCGCGTTTCGCGTCGGTGAAAAGATAGACAGTATGCGCACCGTTAAGGGCGCGATTGCCCGCAGTACCTTTGCTGCAGTCGGAACCGCTGTCTATCACCATAGCTGCGGGAAGCCCTTTGACCGGAATGGCATAGATCTCATAATTCGCCTCTAAAACATCGATCTCCTCAAAAAATTTACCCAAGCTCCGAAGCGCTGTCTCTGCCTCGATCCGATGTTTTTGAACTGGGGTGAGCGATGCGAACGATGCTTGGATGCTTGCCCTCTCTTCTGAAGAATCAAAGAGTTCGATGTAATCATAATGCGGAATGCCGTGGATGATGATTGCCTTGACGTGATCATAGAATAAGATGGCATGTCCCTCCGACCAATTTCCCGACACTGGAGGAAAGTATTCCGAAAGTCCCTCAACGTGTTGTCGAAACTCTACTGATCGATTGAGAAAACGGAGTCCCAATTTAATGATGACGGGAACGATTTGTTCTCTATTTTTAGCTCCTGGTTCGGCCTGTGCTTTGAGAAGTGTTTTGAGGATCAGCGGGAGAAGCGTTCGGTCTTGTTCAAAGTCGAGTGGCGTGCGGTCTGTCTTTTTTACAGGAATTCCAGTCGTACCGAAGTACGCATCGAGTTTTGCCATCACTCGCTGTTTGTATGATTTTGGCAGCTCTTCCAGGCAATCGATCACGTGTCCATTGATGTCGCCCTCAAGCAATTCGAGATATTTGCGGACAAAGGCAACAAGACCAACCTTCGACAACTTCTCTCTCTCGCCGACTTCATCCTCGCTATCAAGCGCTCGTCGTACGGCTTTGGGAACATGGAGAATGTATTCCACTGCATACGGACGAAGACGTTCTGCACGAAGGTTTTCACCTTGTGCGTACCGTACGTATTTCCGCCACGTTTCCGGAGCGGCGCCCTGACGTTCAAATTCTGAATAGCGTAAAATAACATCGGCATTTTTGTCGGCGCGTGGAGGAAGTTTCTTGAGATAACGTTCTGTGGCTTCCGCGATGTCCCGTGGAAAATCTGGGCTTAAGTGTTGGTCAATCTTGAGTACCGCCACGACGTCATTCAAATGCGAATGAGTGTAACCATACACACTGCTCAGAAAAGGACGCAAAAGAGCGTCGTTGAGACCGTCTTCTCGAGATTGCGAATAAAAACGTTGAACTCGTGGATCGGAAAATGTCGGTGCTGGACCAACGTTTGGCCTGAAATAGGGATGCTGCAACGCAAATTGTGCCGGGATAGGGTGATTGGCGACGAACACACTCCCCAAAACACTCGCCTCGGTGGCAATGGCCCCTCCACCCGCATTTGGAATTGCAGCCCGAAAAGGCAACAGCGCCGCTGATAAGACCGTGAGCATAAAAACCCTCCTTGTAAGGACTCTGATGATCTTATCGGTAGAATTCAGAAAAAGTTGCTGGGAAGCTACAGCCTCATATATCTACAAGAAAAAGCCGCTTGAACCTGACTTCAACCATGCTATCTGCGTCAGCCATGAATAAAAAAGCGAAAGAAGTGCTGACGACTCTTGAACAGGATGTTCTTGATCGTTTTATCAAAAAAACAAAGGACACTCTTCCGAATGATTTTTTAAAAGCGATCCTGTTTGGCTCGCGCGCTCGTGGGGAGTCCCATGAAGACTCAGATGTCGATGTACTCGTGCTTTTGCGCACCCATTCGATTAAAAATAAATACATTGTGTGGAACATCGCTTCGGATCTCTTTCTGGAAACAGAGATTAACATTTCACCGCTTGTCATGAGCAACGCACGCTTTGATGAACTTCGCGATCGAGAGCGCTTGCTCGCCCAGGACATTGACCGCGAAGGGATCGCATTATGAATGCTCTCAACAAAAAACGAAACGCGGAACTCGAGCAAGAACGCGGGAGGGCCGCGCTTCGTCAAGCTGAGATCCTCCATCAAAGCAAAGAATACGACGGCGCTGTCTCTCGAGCATATTATGCGATATTTCATTATGCGCGAGCTGCTCTTTTCCTTCGTGGGTTTGAAACCAAATCGCATTCGGGCCTCAGCAGTTTATTCAATCTGCATTTTGTCAGAACAGGTCTCCTCGAGAAAAAATTTGCAGCGATGCTCAGCAATGCTCAAAAAGCACGTGAAGAATCCGACTACGAACCCGAAATCCCCTTCACCGAAGAAGAATCTGCCGAACGTGTAAACGACGCCAAAGCATTCTTGGAAAAAATCGAAAGCGTATTCAAAGAATAGAGATGATGAAATCCATTTTCATTTTTTTCGCGCTATTCCTCGCAAGCTGCGGCAGTTCCGAAAGCGATCTAGCGCTGAATGAAAGCGTTCCCACGGGCCTCACACCAACGCTCGCTCGCATCGATCCCGCGAGCGCTCAAGCCGGAGACCCCGTGACGCTTTTCGGTTGCGGCTTTTCTGCTGCTCCCGCGCTCAACGTTATTTCCATCGGCAACGCCATCACCACCGCAGAGACGTATCAACTGCTTTCCCCAGCGACGGCCGATGAACTGGAGCAGATCACGTTTATCGTTCCCCCCGACGCTCAAGCCGGCGCAAATACGGTTACGATCACGGTTGGCGAGAACGTCAGCAATGCGAATCAGACCCTCACGGTGAATCCATGAACGATATTTTAACGCGTTTACTTTGCGACATCGGTTTTTCCTCGCCTCTCGCCGACCTCATCAAACTCCATGGCGACGCCTCGGCCCGGTCGTATTATCGCCTACGTTTAAAGGACGGACAAAGTTTCATCGTGATGAAGCTTCCCGAAGGCGCGGCTTCCGTCTCCGAAGAGATCACCAACTTCCAAGGCAAGAAGGACGAGCTGCCGTTCATCAACATCGCGCGCTTCTTGGCGTCGTGCGGCCTGCCGGTTCCAACGATTCACGTGTACAGTCCCGCAGACCATATCATGCTCCTCGAAGATCTGGGCGAAGTCATGATGATCAAAGCGCTTGAACAGGGACCTTCCGCACAGCGTGACTGGTACCTCAAGGCGGTGGATCTCTTGGTTGAGCTGCAACAAAAGACCACAGGTCAATCACCTGATCAATGCATCGCCTTGCAGCGTTCATTCGATGCAACCTTGCTCAACTGGGAATTCGATCATTTTTTAGAATACGGCCTACAAAAGCGCGGCATTGATGTCTCTGCCGTTGATCGAGGAATTTTCGATCGCGAGACGCGCGCCATCACCGAAAAAATTGCGGCCCTGCCCTTTGGTTTTACTCATCGCGATTTCCAGAGCAAAAATCTCATGGCCCGGGATGGGAAACTCGTTCTGATCGACTTTCAGGACGCGCTTCTTGGCCCTGCCGTGTACGATCTCGTGGCACTGACGCGGGATTCCTATGTCGTTTTGTCGAAGGAACTTCTTGATGAGTGCCTGGCACGGTTTGCGGAAAATACCGGACGCACGATAAATGATGTCGTCGAACAACACTGCCTGGTCACGGTCCAGCGCAAACTCAAGGACTCCGGGCGCTTTGTGTTCATCGATCAGGTGAAGAAAAATCCGAAATTTTTACCTTTCATTCCCGCCTCACTTGGATATGTGAAAGACGCTTTAGCGAAACTTCCTGAGCATCGTGCCCTGTACGACATGCTCCTCAAGTATCTTCCGGAGTGGCGATGATGATCAGAAAGGCAATGCTCCTGGCTGCCGGGTTCGGAACGCGACTCAAGCCGCTCACCGACACCACCCCAAAACCGCTGCTGCCGCTCGATGGCCATCGCCTCATCGATTATCCGCTCACTTTTTTAAAACGATCCGGCATTGAAAACATCATGATCAATCTGCATCATCTGGGATCGCAGATTCGTGAATACGTGGGCGATGGGAAAAGGTACGAGCTCACTGTGCATTATTCGGAAGAAGCCCAGATCTTGGGCACGGGCGGGGGCATCAAAAAGGCCGGCGTCTTCTTTGGCAATGATCCGTTCATCGTCATGAACAGCGATAGCCTGATGGAAGGCAATGTCCAGGTTATCATCGACCATCATGATTCTTCCCAGGCCGACGCGACCCTGGTGGTGCGACGCCTCTCGCCCGGAGATCCTTATAATTCAGTCGCTCGCGACGAACAGGGATTTGTCCTCGGTTTTGGGAATGGCGATGTGTTTTATACCGGCCTCATGGTCATGGGCCCGAAACTTCTGAAAATCCTACCTCCGGCCGATCGCCCTTCCTGCCTCGTCAAAGATGGATTTCTCCCGCTGCTCAAAGCCGGCGGCCGCATCACGACGTTTTTGCATGAAGGTTATTGGAACGATGTGGGAACGCCTGAAAGATATGAACAGGCAAAGCGGGATGTCGCGGAAGGAAATCTGCGGCTAATCAAGGAATAACACACTCCAATTTCGGCCCGAGCCCTAATTCAATCCTTTGAACTTCTTCCGAAATATCGCCGTCAATCATATAACGCAGAGGTTCGCTGCATTCGATGACCACCGAACTTCCCACGCGATCGAGCATGCAGTCAGACGCGATGGGCTTCGCCATCAAGATTTGGGGAATCATCAGCGCCAGATGCCGCGGTGTACAGGATAATCCCAGGATTTGAAATCTCCCTTCGAATTGGCGGGTCCGATACAACGGTCGGAAATTAAAGCAGGCGCATTCGATCGTTCCTCCGAAGATGAGAATATAATTTTTAAACGGCAGGACTTCGCCATCAACGGTCAGATGGGCGTCAAAACGACGGCACATGCGCGCTGCAGCCTTGCCATTCATCAGCGCAGAAAGGGTGTAACCCGCTACCAGCGCTGCCGCGCGATATGGCGTCTGACTTTCTTCGCCATATCTTCCATAGGTCTGCAGAAAACGGGTGGGCATGCCGAGGCCAAATAGGAAGCCGTATTCATGGTTCACACGAAGAAGCGGAACCTGGGTGGTCGGGAAATCATCGCCACGATGATATTTGAGGATAAGCCGCGAGAGGATTTCATCGGAAGTTCCGTGGATACCGAGGGTCGTCGCCACGTTGTTCATGGTTCCGCCGCGCAGAAAGGCAATTCGCGGCAAAGGTCGATCACCATAGACCTTCACGAAAACCGACAGCGTTTTGTGAAGCGTGCCATCGCCACCGGAAATCCCCAGGATTTCAATACCCCGATCACGGAATTCCTTGGCCAGGCGTTCTACGTCAGCCAAGGTCTGCGTTTCGTAACACGATCCCTTGTCACCGACGATAAAGCCAAAGCGACGGGCTCGGCCAGGATCTTTGCGGTTGGCGCGTGAATGCGGATTTAAAACAATACCGATGCCCGACATAGGATTACTCCTTTGCCTTCTGCCCCTGAGGTCGCGGCCCTTTTCGTCCACCACGGCCTCGACCGCGAGAGCCACGACGGCGACTTCCACTTTTGTGAGCTTTCTGGGGTCGCTGAGATTTTTCTTTGGGAGCGGAAGCTTCAGCTCCGTCCGCTTCTGCGTTCAATGGCTGCGTCAACCAATCGAGCAGAGGATTGAAATAATTCCGATCTTTTTGGAAAAGCCCATCAAGTCCCTTCCCCTCATTTTCAGGGCATTCGCGGTTGGCGAACATTCCATTTTCAAACGCCTTGAACAGCGTCAGATCTTCGATCTTCTTTAAATGCTTGTGCGTGTTTTCCACGAAGGTCAGCGCACGGCGCGAAATTTTTCCGTTGGAATTGATGAGGAGCTCATCGCCGATTGTCCGCGCAAAAGAAGAAAACCACCCTGCCTTTAAATTCTCATCAATGATTATCGACTGCTCTGTTATTGCACCCACGACCTGAAAGAGCACTCTTCGCCAGGAAGTTCGTTCTGCATCTGCATCATCGCGAGAGGTGATGGTAAATCGAATGGGACTCCGTAAAAAAACTTCGCGCATCACCTGAGCATGCGCAATCTCAACGAGAAAACCTTCTTCCACATTCGTATCGACGGCAAAAGCATGCGTTGGACTAAAGTGTTCAGGGCCTATACCTGCGGCTGCTGCGAACGCTTCGTTCAGAAATATACTCGCCAAAGCCTGATGCCCGTGGCGATAGGCGTCGACATGATCGAGCAACACATCTTCGCGCGTCACCACCACTCGCCCTGTTTTCGCGGCACACATCCATGCGAAAAAGTGATCAACAAAAGAACGCTTTGCCGCCATCTGCCCAAAGAGCACGTTATGAATGGGATCCGCATCGACACTAAACCTTTGCATCACCGCTACAAGTTTTTCTTTGACCAAGCCCTGTTCTTTCGCACTGTCCAGCCACGTTGCAGCACCGAGGCGAAGGCGATCTTTTCCCAGGTTTTCAACCATGCTCCTGGCAGCATCGGCTTCGAGCCCAAGGCATTGCAAGGTCGCGATCTCAATTGCCGGAGAAGAATGATGTTTGATGTGGCGGAGCACGGGCGCCAGAATTCGCCCTGCCACCTTCCTGCAGTCATCAATGCGATCGCGATCGAGATTTAGTTTACGGTACATAAGGTCCCGGCGGATACTAGAAATCAAACGCCAGCGCAATTGTATTCCCCCCAGGCACTTTTCTTGACATCTTCACCGACTACTGCTCTGTGGGCGCGCGTCACCCCGAAACCAGCTGCTGCTGTATCAATCATCATTAGCCAGGAGCCGACATGAAAATCTTTCACGTAGCCTCTTTGATGAATCCCTATATTCGTGGAAGCGGCGTTGCCGATGTGATGCACGCGCTTACGACCGCGCAGGCAAAATACGGAGCTGACGTTTCGGTCCTCTTACCCCTTTATTCTGAGTCCACCTACCAGCACGCAGATCTCCAAAAAATTGGGGACATTGAAGTGAATACTGGCGAACGAAAGGAAGCCGTTGGTATTTTCCAAAGTTTTTTGCCGGTTCCCGGAACAGATCGAACCGTCAGGATATTTTTTGCACAGCATCCCTTTTTTACCGATTTTTTCAAAAATTATGAAGACATAGAATTCGGTCGCTATATTTTACAGGGAAAAAGTCTCTTCGAAATCTGCAAACTGGCAGACATCCGACCGGATATCATTCATGGTCATGGCCGTGCTGGAACTCTGGCCGCTGTTTTCTTTCGCAGACATGCGGAACATCGCGAACTGATGAAACACTCTCGCTTTTTATTTACACTGCATGGAACCACCAACCAGGGAAGATTTCCCTTAAATGTTCTTTCAAATTTCCCCAGTCTCGACGATCTTAGAGATTCCTTAATCAACGATGGTAAAGTTGACCTCATCCGAGCGGCAGTTTTAGCCGCCGATGCAACGAACGTTGTAAGTCGAAATTATGCTTATGAAGTTCAGACGGACCGTTTTGGATTAGGAATGCAGGGCATTTTTCGCCAAGACTTCGTAGAGGGGAGATTCTTTGGAATTCCCAACGGCCTGGGCTTGGAGTGGGATCCGAGCAGCGATCCGCATATTCATTCGTCATTTTCAGCATCAGCACCAGATGGAAAGGATTTAAATCGTCGAACCCTTCGCTCGGAATGGAGCTTATCGGTCGATGAAGACGATCCTATCGTAGCCGTTCATTCTCGCCTGTCTTGGAGTAAAGGTATCGACGTCATTGACGCTGCCTTTTCAACGCTCATGGAAAATCATCCCATTGGATTGATCACCCTTGGAAGCCCAACAACGAAAGGCTACGATACAATGGTTGAGGGATGGCAACATCGCTATCCCGGAAGAGTCGCAGTAAAGACATCGTATGATCCTGTACTTGCCCATCGTCTTCTGGCAGGTGCTGATATATTTCTTCATCCCTCGCGAGGAGAGCCAGATGGACTGGCCCCTAAAATGGCGGTACGTTATGGACTGATTCCCGTCGTCACTCCTTACGGCGGAATGCCAGATACCGCACGGGGAGTAGGCTTTGTGACATGGGATAATTCTCCTGATGAAATTGCTGCGGGCGTTCGCCAAGCTGTCAATGCCTGGCGGAACCCTCAAGAACGAGAACGGCGCATGACTCTTGGAATGAACCGCAATTTTAGTTGGGACACATCGGTTCAGCTGTATTTTGAACGTTATCATCAGATGCTTTCTCGGCCGCCCGCAGCATTACGATAATACCAATAACTGACTGTCAGTTATTGGTAACCCCAGCTTCACCATTTTATCTATGAGTATCGTTACAATACAGTAAATCCAAAATTGACCAATAACTGACTGTCAGTTACTGGTAAGCGTAGAGGGAAATCATATGAGCAAACTCACATCCACGGATTATTTCGGCATCGATGGTCTGCTTTCCGACGACGAAAAGATGATTCAAAATGCTGCGCGCGCATTCGTCGACGGCGAAGTGTTGCCCATCATCGAAAAACACAATCGCGAAGCCACGTTCCCAGCAGGCCTTGTTCCCAAGATGGCTGAGCAGGGATTTTTTGGATCCAATCTCCCTACCGAATACGGTTGCGCCGGTCTCAACAATGTTGCCTACGGCCTGCTCATGCAGGAACTGGAGCGCGGCGATTCCGGTGTCCGCAGCTTTTGCTCGGTGCAAGGATCGCTCGTCATGTATCCGATTTTCGCCTTCGGTTCGGAAGAGCAAAAAAAGAAATGGCTGCCAGAACTCGCAGCCGGAACCAAGATCGGCTGCTTCGGTCTCACCGAACCGGACTTCGGCTCCAATCCCGGTGGGATGATCACCCGCGCGCGGCGCAAAGGCAACGACTGGGTGCTTTCCGGTGCCAAGATGTGGATCACCAACGGCACGATCTCGGACGTCGCCATCGTCTGGGCCAAAGATGAAAACGATCAGGTGTTGGGGTTCTTGGTCGAAAAAGGCATGAAGGGATATTCTGCTCCGGAGATGACGGGAAAGTTTTCTTTGCGCGCGTCAGTCACGTCCGAACTCGTTCTGCAAGATGTCGTCGTCTCTGAAGCCAATCGACTCCCCAAGGCGGAAGGCCTCAAGGCCCCGCTTTCGTGTTTGAGCCAGGCCCGCTACGGCATCGCCTGGGGGGCGCTCGGCGCAGCCATGGCCTGCTACGAAGCCGCGCTAGATTATTCCAAGTCGCGCATTCAATTCGACAAACCCATCGCCGGCTTTCAGATGACGCAGAAAAAATTGGTGGAAATGCTCACGGAAATTACCAAAGGACAACTCTTGGCGCTGCAACTCGGTCGCCTCAAAGACGCCGGCAAGGCCCGCCACACCCACATTTCCATGGGCAAGATGAACAACGCCAAAATCGCCCGCGACATTTCCCACCTCGCGCGCGAAATCCTGGGAGCCAACGGCATTTTGGATGAATATCCAGTGATCCGCCACATGATGAACATCGAAAGCGTGTACACGTACGAAGGCACGCACGATATGCACACCCTCATCATCGGCGCGGATATCACGGGGATTGAGGCGTATCGGTAACCACGATGTTTTTTGCCACCAGGCAAAAATACTCGCGATTTATCCAAAGTCATCATCTGCGCAGATGTCACGAGGATTGAGCTTTTCGAAGCAACCGAAAAGGAAAAGTGTAATCCCCTTTGTCCGGACGCTCGGCGTTACCATACGCCACATTCACACGCCAAAAGCAGCGCAATTCCCTCATTTCTATCTCATCATCATCACAACTATTATTCATCCATTCATCATCACCCCACTGCATTGCAGGCAAATCAAGTCTAGCTGCGATTTCCCACTCTTCTCCCGTTGGAAGCGAAACGCCAAATAATGCGGCAAAAGCGATCGCCTCATAGCCCGTCACCAGCATGGAGTGATCATTTTCCCCAATCTCTGGCTCAAAAGGTGTCTTAAACGTCACAGGAATCACTCGAAATTCCGTCCCCACATCAAACGCCTGCAAGGCACCGTTCAACACATGATCTCCGACTCGCTTTCCACGTTGCTCCATCAGGTGCATCTCCCGAATTATTTCCATGAGCTCATCATGCGAAACAGCGCCAATTTCAGCTTCCGTGCCTCGTGCAAGAATTGAAAAAGAACGATCTCGCTCAGATTCCACCATCAGCACTGTTGTCGTTTTCCCCAGTTGTCTCAATCCCGCTGCATAGTGGGCTTTGGTCGTCGTCGTAACGGCCAATTCAAAACCAGATGTATTCACCATTCGCACTGGATTATCTCGATCATTCGCATGGCCAATCTGGTAGATTCCTGCTGGAATCTGCGAGAAATGTATTCCCAGCGAACCCACATTCAACCCGGAAACTGCCGCTACACCCAATAATACACTCATCGATTTCTCCTTCCTGGTGGCGGATCAAAGCTGTAGGCACGCGGCCACTCCATGCGCGTTTTCACGCCATAACGATACAGTCTGAATTCCGCCAAGAGCCAAACCACCATCTCCTCCGCCTTGGCAGATCTGATATCGAAGAGAAAATCTTCACACGTTTGCGCTTCCTGGAACTCGCGAATGGCGTTGCGCCATTGTTCAATTTCATCTCGCGTGAGCGGCCGGGTCCCGTATTGGAGTTCCCGCAAATGGGCGACAGCCATATCCGCAGCATCGGCGGACAGAGCGCGAAGAGTTGCAACATCAGACTCGATATTGGGCGTAAATGATCTCCCATCTTTGCTGCCAATCCATTCTGCATGCTGATCTCCCGATACCTTGACAAAGCGCACCCGAAAACCGCGATAGAGCGATTCCGGTTTGTGATCAGCAAGCCAGCGATCTGCAGGTGGATAACTCTCCGGGTCAAACAAATGCAGCGCCAGAAGTTCAGAGACGTGCGTCGGCATAGAAAAAACTTTATCGGCGTAGACGGAAAGTGTTTCGGAAGCGGCGTGGTAAACAATTTCCGCATTGTTATGACTCATCGCCAACGCCTGAAGCGCATCATCACGACCTTCTTGCCGATGATAGGCCACCAGCCAGAGCAGATCTTCAAAAGTGCGAAATTCTATTTTTTGCTGAGAGAGAGCGATGCGCACGTAGCGGGGAAGGTTTTCGAAAGCGATAAGTCGATCAGCGCTCGCGCGGCGTAAGAGTGCTCGTAGCAGCCGCGGTGAATGGGAAGCCTCGAGATGATCCATGGTTTCACGCGCCATGCCGCCACAGGTCGCTTCCAACTCAATGAGGAGATTAAGTGTTTCCGCCACTTCGGGAGAAATCTCCGAAACACCTTTCAGTACTTCAGCAAGATCGGTGCGAAAGATCGCAGCAGCAGGCGTCGCCGCCTGTGGATCCGCGAGCAAATCATTCCAGAGCGGCAGAATATGACCTTGGGCATCAAGGAATCGCGGAGTTTCTTGGGCGTACGCCAACATTTCTTCCAAGCTGCGCTGTACGGAAGGCGCAGTTACGATTTCACTGCGTTGGAGAAGAGTTTCCACTTGTGCTGTGGTGAGGCGTCCCAAGTCAGGATATCCCGCGCGAAAAAATGGAATCCATGAACTTTGCTTCCACGGGGGAACATTTGCAGAAAGTTGATAATGCGAACCTGCCACAAAGGCATGCGTTGTTTGGAAATCAGCCGGAGCTGTCCCCACAAGCGAAGCATAACAGGCCATGGGAAGCGATGAAGCGATGGGGGTTGTCATAAGAGATGTATTCTTCCTTTGGCTTTACTATCGGCAGCCCATCATATTTTGTTGCGTGTTTTTTTTACAAGTGGTTCATACGCCCAACCTCTGAAAAAGGAGCCCTCATGGCCCTCACTCCCAACAATGTCCACGAAACGTTAAGCCAACACCTGCTCACCGACGGTTATGACATCGTCTGCGATCTTGAGAAAAGCCGCGGTTGCTGGCTGCACGACGCGAAAAGCGGTCGCGATTTCCTGGATATGTTCACTTTTTTCGCAACCCTTCCCTTGGGCTTTAACCATCCAGCCTTGATGGAAACTGAATTTCTGAAGAAGCTCACGCGAGCGGCCATCACCAAAGTTTCGAATTCAGACATCTATACGCTCGAATATGCCGAAGCGATCGACATCTTCGGCCGTGTCGCCATCCCCGAAGAACTGCCGCATGTGTTCTTCATCGAAGGCGGCGCACTTGGCGTGGAAAATGCGCTCAAAGCAGCGTTTGACTGGAAGGTGAAAAAGAATTTTGCACGAGGCATCACCGGAGAAAAAGGCTATCAGGTCATCCATTTCAAAAACGCCTTTCATGGACGTTCGGGCTATACACTCTCGCTCACCAACACTGCTGATCCTCGGAAATATCAGTATTTCGCAAAATTCGACTGGCCGCGCATTGATACCCCAGCACTTGCTTTTCCTGTGACCGCACAAAATCTGGCAAACACCAAGCAAGCGGAAGCAAAAGCCGTTGATCAAATCCATGCCGCGTTGAAACAAAATCCACATGATATTGCGGCCATCATCATTGAACCCATCCAATCCGAAGGCGGCGACAATCACTTCCGTCCAGAATTTTTGAAGGCTTTACGCACCATTTGCGATGAACACGAAATGCTTTTGATCTTTGATGAAGTACAGACGGGCATTGGACTCACGGGTACGATGTGGGCTTACCAGCAGCTTGGTGTGGTTCCCGACCTCCTCGCTTTCGGTAAGAAAACCCAAGTCTGTGGCGTGCTTGCGGGAAAACGCCTCGACGAAATTACGAATAATGTTTTCACTGAATCGAGCCGTATCAACTCAACATTCGGCGGCAACCTCGTTGATTTCGTGCGCGTCGGAAAAATCTTGGAAGTGATCGAACGCGATAACCTCCTGGCGAACGCACAAAAAATTGGAGGTTATCTCCTTGCTGAACTGCAAAAACTCTCCGCCAAACATCCTTCAATCACCAATGCCCGTGGCCGCGGCCTCTTGTGCGCCATCGATCTGCCGTCGACCGACGAACGCAACCGCGTGATCGATAAATGTTACGACCTCGGCATGATCATCCTTCCCTGCGGTACACGCTCCATCCGCTTCCGACCGGCGCTTACGGTAACGGAAAAAGAAATAAATTTAGCCGTGGAGATCCTCCAAAAGGCGGTGAAGGCTCATGTTTGAACACCACCGCCATCCGCTCCTGTCGCGTGAAGAATACTTCAAGCGACTCCTCAAAAACTTCGGCGTCGCGGCAATCATCATTGCCATCGCCCTTGGCATCGGCATCCTCGGATATCACGTCTTCGGAAGGCTTCCCTGGATCGACGCCTTTCTGAATGCATCGATGATTCTGACGGGCATGGGCCCCGTGGATACCATGACCACACCTTCGGCAAAAATTTTTGCTTCGTGTTATGCTCTCTTCAGCGGCATCGCTTTTTTGAGCATCATCGTGATCGTGCTCGCTCCCATCATCCACCGCTTCCTCCATACATTTCATCTGGAAGATGATCAGGATAATGCCCGCCTCTAATTTCATCTCTTAAAAAGAATTGGGACAGGCTATGAACTAAACGTCTGACGGTTTCTTTCTCAAAAAGAGATACGAGTCCCCCGCTTTTTTCAATTCTTCTGTCAAAAGCGGCATGTGTGCAGAACCGCCTGAAAAAAAGATCACCGCAGGTTTCCCTTTCGGAAAGAGCTCGGGATTATCTTTTGGAAATCCCACTAAACGTTCGGCCCATCTCTTTGTGCGTTTGTCGGCACTTTGATTTATGACGGCATAATCCTGGGCAGAAGGTTGGACACCAAGATCAACTATCGCATGATTGAACCTCGTATTTGCGGCACGAGCTTCGTCTGGAACAGGTGTATTGATGCGCTCATGCTCACTTTTCTTTTTGACGATAAGAGGATGGGCTGATTCAACGTTCAACAATACCGCTCGATCTCCATATAAGAATTCGAAAGCGAATGTCGCATCCATTTGATCCAACAACTCACGTATCACCTTTTCTTTGCCATACCTTTTTTTCATCTCAGCATATGAAATGGGAGTATGCCCCAAAGCTTTCTTCAAAGCTTGAAGTGCTGGTAATCGATGCATGAGTTGCGTTGCACCAATACCGCCGGCGATACGAACAACCTTGTCTCCAAAATTTGGATCATCAACGGAAAGAGACATCAACTCATCATCTCGGAGAATTGTTTGAATAGCTTTCCAATCATTCTCTTTCGAAGGAATCATTTCTGGAGCACCGGGAAGCTCAATAAAAACAGGATGCGCAGACAATGGACTCTGCATAAACTGGTGCGAAACATCGCGTTTGATGAGCTCTATTTCTGCATCGCCGTGAGAATCATCTTCATGGACAAGAATAATGGGTTTCCCTGGAACATACTGGACCGCCATGACGTTCATATTTTTCAGCACGTTCTGTGGAAGTCCCGCCACACGGAGGATCTGTTGAACCTGTGGACTATCATGAGTCACCAGCTTTCGATCGTCACGCGAGGCTTTACCCACTTCAATCCTCGATGAACGCGGATTCCAAAAAAAATCCCGGAGCGGATAAAATCGGGAAAGCCCTTTGAGTCCTTCCGTGGCTAAAAAAAGTTCAATCTCTTTCCGAGTAAATCCATCGTTAGGCTTCCCATCGAGTTGGTCTAAATGAGCAGCCAAGGCTTCCGTCACAAAACCCGTTTCCTTTATTTGTTTCATCAATTGAAATTGATAGCGCTGATCTTGACCTTCATCTCTCAACTGAAATGTCTTGATAAAAACATCGACGAGCTTTGATGAAACGGCTGCCATTATAAGCTCCTTTTATTTATTTTCCTTCTTCGAGGCCATCGCTCGCAAAAGTATGATTCTATTTCCGGTTGCATTGGGATGATCAGGTTGAAGTTGAAGGGCATGATCTATGTCTGCAAGAGCTTCTTGATAACGGCCAAGCTCATAAAAAGTCAGTGCCCGATCAGAGTAGTGATCGGCATTCTGAGAATCATATTGAATTGCTAAATTGAAAAAATTCAGCGCTTGGTCATACTTTTTAAAATCATGGAAAACCTGCGCTAGATTGTGGTGATAGTTCGCATTCTGAGGGCTCAACTTTCCTGCAGCGATAAAGCTTTGCGCCGCTTCCTTGTGCTTCCCCAGCTTGCAAAGCGTAAGCCCAAGGCCATTATGGGCGTCTGCATCTTGCGGAAACAAGACGAGCATATTTTGGTAGGCATCGAGGGCTTTATCGTATTTCTGAAAACGATAATAGAGGGATGCCTTGGTAAAGAGAACACCTGCATCTTGTGGATCAAGAACTAGTCCCCGCTTGAGGATTTCCTCGGCTTCCTGAAAACGTCCAAGCCCTGCGAGTGCCTCTGCCTGATTCATTAAAGTAAAAATATCATTTGGATCTCGCATCACCACCAAAGTGTAATTTTTCAAAGCCTCAGCGTATTTTCTCCGCTTCGCAAAAAGATTGCCTCTATTCGCAAGAAAGACATTATCGGTTTGCTGATCATCAGACGTTCTCAGGTAAATCCCTTTGTGAACAAGCTCTGGCCTTACCTTATAATAACTATTTTCCGTTACCTGCCCCTGATCAATATTCACTTCTTCGCCAGTCTTGTTCTTTACCCGTAAGAAAAGATGTCTTGGAGCCCTCACGGGTGAGAGCTTCATTCCACGTTCATCCCCGATGGCCATGGCGAGAAACGCCGACGTATCACAATCAAAACTACGATCGTTGAGTCCCATCACAAGAGAATCTTGGTTGTCGATAAATGCTCCCCTTTCCTTGATCACGTCGTAATACATTACTGCTTCTGCACTGCGTTCAAGTTTTTTCCCGCCAATCCTTGTCCGAGCAAACGAAACCGCACCTTCAATCAGTTGATAAGCCGCTCCTAAAGCTGCCTCATTGTAGAGATCAGACTCCCAGTACATCATTTGGTGAACGCGGTTTTCGACGGAAAGATTTTTCCCGTAACGAAAAAAAGGAATCTGACGCGCGAGGGAGTCCCGATTCTTTTTGAGATAGAGTTGATAATCTCTTCTATCACCGATGTTCCCGTCTTTATTCAGATCCCCAAAGGTCTCGTTTTTTGCTATTTTCCCATCGCCATCCAGATCAGCTCCACCTTTCTTGAGAAAATCCGGATAATGGTTGTGCAAGAGATCCTCGATCCAATATTTTTCGATGTGAATGCTCATGTTCGTCATTTTTTAGAAAACTTTAATAAAATATTTTTGAGCTCTAAGCCATGCTTCCAATCCACCATCTCCTGAGGCTGTTCATAACCACACTCAATTAATTTTTTCCAAACCACGGACTCGCTATGCTGCCTTGCCAGCCAACTTCCTGCCAGCGCAGTCACCGTGCCACCCCCGACCACTCCGAGGCCACCGAAATTCGAACAGAGCAAAGCACCGAAGGCTGCAGCACCGAACGTCATTCCGCCGCAGATCCATTCCCAACGGTCAGCAACTTTTTTCGCGGCAGGATACTCCCTGAGGCCATCGTCGGTTGCAACCTGAATGAGATTCAGCGCGGTGCGCACAAATTGTTGAGCAGCTTCATGGGTCACCAGGCCAACGTTTCTGAAATCCAGAAGATTGAGCTCGGCAAAATCTTGTTTGATCGCCTGCTGAAGCGCTTCAGCGGGAGTCCAACTTGATTGCCCTAAAGGACGGGCAAAAGCCTGTTGCAGATATCCATCATAGATGCGCTGTGACTTGAGCATCTCCTCCGTTTGCTCGCGAAAGGCATACATTTTGGTATGCCCCATCTGCAGGCAATTGGGGGAATGAAACCGAAAATCTGCTTTATAGTCCCGATAAGCATCGGTCACCCCGCCATGCCGTTCATCAACGTATCAAATCATTTCCGGAAGCGCTTCTGCCAGTTGGTAAGGTTTGCGAGCCTGAACCATCTGCAAAGCGGTCATCATTTCCATGCATTAGGTTCTGGTCGGCACCATAAAAGGATGCAAAAGAGACATAGTTTTCCCTCACGAATCTGCTTTTTATTAGAATGGCACATCATCTTGCTGGGACTGATTTCTCTGGGGTGCTTCCACAAAGGAGCGGGCATTTTGGGCAAAGGTCGCAAAGATCTGCTGCCGGGTTTCAGTGTCGTGGCTTAACCGCATCATCGCCAGTCGGGCTTTTCCCGACAGAGAAGGGATGTTGGATTGCGCCAGCAAAGAGAGCATCGCGTAGTATTGATCACTTTCCTCAGCGAACTGTGTCATCTTTTGAAGGCCGAGGCTGAGCGCAAGATCGCGTGTCGCGTTGCCGGGCAGAAAATCAAAGAGGCCGCTTTTCTTCGCCCCCGCGAGAATGCCATCCATCGCTTCACCTTCGCTCTGAAATAAATGAGACATATCCCGGGCTATGGCCTGGGCCAACTTTCCACCTCCAGCCCCCATAGCTGCTTCCAGGGCGATGCCACTCAACTCCTGTTGCAGGAGAGCATGTCGCTCCCGAAGGTCCTCGCTGTCTGCGTCTTCAATCGCCATCTGCGCTGCCACACTTCGAACATCGCTTAAAAATGAATCCCGAAACGCCTGATACGCCGCCGCGTTTCCATGGGAAAGAAGCTTACGCAGTACCTTTCGTTTTCGCGCATGCCACTCTTCTTGGGACGCCTCATCGCACAAAGGTTTTTCGAGGGCTGAACAGACCACGCCGGCAAAAAATCGCCGGATCCGCGCTTTGCTTGCGGGAGATACCTCTTTATCATTATCAATCACCACAAGCGCTTCTAAAGCTTCGAGCCCTGCTGCTTGGCCCGGAATAGCAAGCTGTATCAGTGTTTCCACGGCCTGCGATTCTGTTTCCGGAATAAAGGCAAAGCTTCTGATGTGATGCACCGTCGGTCCAATAAGATTGGTGTCGCGCTTTGCATTTTTGGAAAGCATCGACAGGAACACCGCGACATCGCGCCCAAGCGATTCGCGCGAAGCTTCATCGCTACGACTTAACGCTGCTCGCAGGCTTCTTCCTACCTCTTTCAATGAATCCCGTATCTCGTATTCCGCGGATTCAAAAGATGGTTGCGACCCAAGGGGATATTCCACACAGGAAATCTCTTTCCCTTCCATATACTGATAAAAACCATCATAGGCAGCGGCGATCGTCTGATTATGCATCTGCGTCAGCAATGCCGGCAGTGATTTGCCGCTATCTTCAGCGAGCTTGGCCATGTCCTTCTCACGTTGACCGTCATCGGTGATTTGATTTTGCACCGCCATGGCAAGCTCGGTGAGATAGGACAGATCAAGATCTTTGAGGTGATCATAAAGGAAAGCAAGGTGGTGATTGGCTGGATCCCGCACATCTGTTTCCGTAAGCCCGATGGGAAAATCATGTCCCCAGAACGTCACGTGGCTGTGGCGGAAGGATACGTTTGGATGATGCAATCCACGCGTAATGGTATCCGGAGCCTCTTTAAAGTCTTCGTAAAACGCCCTCTGAAAAACCTTCATCGCGCGATCAAAGCGATCGACAAAAGGTCGAGAACCATAGCGAACATCTGCCTCGGCCTCCATGTGTCGTTGAATCGAAGCCAGGGAACTTTTTTGAATAAGCGGAATGAAATCCGAAATAGCGGAATAGCCTTTAAGAGATGGAAAAAAAGAAGGAGGAGGAGAATCCGACATGTCCACTCGTCTTCGAAGAGCGCCCTCGAGTGCCGCTTCTAAAACATAAAAACCCAAGTGCGGGCCTCCTCGATCCACATGGGCTTTAAGGTAGGGATGCATCTCTCGATATTTCAGCGCTTCAATGAGCGTGTAATAGGGATAGACGGGAGAATCGCTGAATTTGCGGTCGTAGTGATAGTCGAGATGGGCCTGAACTCCAGCAAAGCACGACCGTTTCAGAAGCGCTGCTATGCAGCGATCATAAAACATTTGGTCCGCGGATTCCTCACTTCCAAGGGGAGTAAAAATTTCTCCTGTTGGCGGCGCAAAATCAATCATCAGCTGTGGGAGGTTGAAGCCTTTTGGCTTCTCTGCTTTTTCGGCGGAAAGCATTTCTTTGCCGCGAATAAAGGGTTCAAAGATGCGGAACGATTTATCGCGATCGAGAATGGCGTAGAGCGTATGCACGCGCGCCTGCGGAGATAACTGCTCGATCTTCCCCATCAGAATGCGTTTGATTTGTGCAACCGCTTGGAGGTTGCCATCTTTTTCGACATACTCTTCGAGGTATAAATTCAAGGCATCGTGGCGTCCCAAGGCAAGCTCTTCGTACATCAAGCTTTCAAAGGCTTCCCGAGCATCTTCACGGCCATAGCGCCGCGCCACAAAGAGCAACAGACGGGCATAAGCAGTCTCCGCTCCAAAAAAGGTGAGATTGGAATCTCCTGCGACATAGACGTCAAATTTCTTTTTTAAAAAAGCATCGCAGGCAGTACGCATCTGTATCGGGAGGCGATCGTAATTTTTTAAAAATTTTTCGATCGTTTCGCAGGTTTCAGGATGTGGCTTTTGAAGCACCTCGGACAAAAAGAAAGCCGCAAGGTGTGGCTCGTACTCCTCGGAAAGGTGCTCCAACATGAGCGCAGCGCTCGCCCGCGTCACCTGGCGCCCAACGATGATGGGGTCCTGTTCCTGATCCCTATAACTCAATTCTTCGTAGCGTTTTTTGGACGGAGCTGGCGTGAGCTGGACCGCGGTGCGGTAGGCCTCCATCAGGAGGCGCGGGAATTCATGAGGCCAATAATGTTGCAATTGGCGAAAAACCCCTCGAAGCGCCATGATGTCTTGATACGTCAAGCGGCCTATTTCCTTGCGCCCCAAGAGCTGCGCCATGCTCTGGCGCTCCTCCAGCAATTCGTCGACTCCCGGTTCCTTTTCCCGAGCGAGACTCGTGACCACACTTAATTCAGAGAGGGAAATCGGAAGTTTCTTTTTGATCTTGGCCATCGCCACTTTTGCGGCTGGATACTGCATTGCCGTCCGCACCACATCTGCAACCTCTTCTGCATCGGCAGCTTGCAGACGCGCTGCAAGGGATCGGCTCACGGTCACTTCCCGAAGCGGCAGGCTCTGTCCATGACTATCAGAACAAAGAAGTTTCGCGCTCTCACCCGCGATGACGAGCGAAAGGGAAGCTGCAAATGGGAATTTTTCTTCGCACTCCCTTGCTCCATGAGAGAGTGGATCGATGTTTTCATCGATGTCCTTCTCACCGCGTCGCTGTAAGCGATAGGCCAGATCAAGGGGTATGATTTTTTCTGTCATGATATATTATCGGCAAAAGCGAGAAAAGGTTGCGTCTTTTTCCCATTCCCAGGTAAAAGCATCAGCCTAATTTTGAGGAGAACGCCATGGAAACCCTACTTTCAGCTTTATCCCTTACCTCCCTTCACTCCGGCGCCTATAGCGGCAAAGGTTGGATTGCAAAGCCTTCCGGGAAAGAACTCGTTTCTTTCACCCCGATCGATGGTTCCGAAATCGCCCGCGTGCAACAAGCGTCAAAAGCTGATTACGAGACGATCGTCGCCGAAGCCGAAAAAACCTTCCGCTGCTGGCGCATGGTTCCAGCCCCGCAGCGCGGCGAACTCATTCGCAAGATCGGCAACAAATTGCGTGAAAAAAAGAAACTACTCGGGAAACTCGTGTCTCTGGAGATGGGGAAAATACTGGCCGAAGGCGAAGGCGAAGTGCAGGAGATGATCGACATCGCCGACTTTTCCGTCGGGCTTTCGCGCCAGCTCTACGGCTTTACGATGCACAGCGAACGCCCGAAGCATCGCATGTATGAACAATGGCATCCGCTGGGAACCATCGGCGTCATCAGCGCGTTTAATTTCCCGGTCGCGGTCTGGGCATGGAACGCCTTTGTGGCTGCTGTTTGCGGCGACACCGTCATCTGGAAGCCTTCGCACAAAACTCCGCTCACCGCGATTGCGGTCCAGCACATCGTCAATGAGGTCATGAACGACGCTGGTTTCCCGGGCGTCTTTAGTCTCGTCATCGGCGACAATCACGATGTCGGGGAAACCATGATCGCCGACCGCCGCCTGCCGCTCATTTCTGCCACGGGGTCCTGTCGCATGGGGCGACGCATTGGTGCCGTAGTTGCAGAACGGCTCGGCCGCTCACTCCTTGAACTCGGCGGCAACAATGCCATCATCGTGATGAAAGATGCCAACCTCGATCTGGCCGCACGCGCCATCGTGTTTGGAAGCGTTGGAACCGCTGGTCAGCGCTGCACCAGCACCCGCCGCGTAATCATGGAACAGGGCCTCGAAAAAGAACTGACCGATCGACTTCTTGCCGCCTACAAACAAATTCGCATCGGCAGTCCGCTCGAACCCACGACGCTCATGGGACCGCTCATCGACACCGATGCTGTAAACACGATGATGACGGCCATCGAACAGATCAAGAAAGACGGCGGTGAAATTCTTGTGGGCGGAAACAAGCTCACGGGAAAAGATTATCCAGGCGGCTGTTACGTCGAACCCACCATCGTCCGCGCCAAACGCGACCTGGCGATGGTGAAAGAAGAAACCTTCGCGCCCATCCTTTATCTTTTAACGGCAAAAAATCTTGAGGAAGCGATCGAGATGCAAAACGATGTCCCGCAGGGCCTGTCGTCATCGATCTTTACGAACAGCATGATGGCTTCGGAAACATTCTTGAGCCACAAAGGCTCTGACTGCGGCATCGCCAACGTCAACATCGGCACGAGCGGCGCGGAAATCGGCGGAGCCTTTGGAGGCGAAAAAGACACCGGCGGTGGCCGTGAATCCGGCTCTGATAGCTGGAAGGCCTACATGCGCAGGCAGACGAATACGATCAACTGGAGTACGGAATTACCACTCGCACAGGGCCTCCGGTTCGATATTTTTTAAGCTACGAAACTTTACCCCTCCTTTGAGCCGATAATAAGGAAAAGAGGAGGATGTATGGCCATCGGCAATCTTTTACAAACCCTTAAAACAGCCATTGAAAACGATGGATGCATCGATGAAAAAGAATTGGCGGCCATCGAAAACAGCTACCTCGCAAATGTGGAAGCCGGCACAATTGGGGATAAAGCCGCGATCAAAGATAATTGGGATGCCGTAACCTACCTGCTGAAAAATTTTTCAAAGGCCGGTGTCGACGGAAACACGTCAAAAAGTGCTCCGCAATTTTGGAAGTTTTTTGGAGAAGTGGATAACTATGTCCATGGCTCGGGGAAAAAACCGTCTTTGTATCCTGAGGACACCACCCTTTCTCTTGCCGATGAAGTACGAAGCATGATTCAGGCCAACACTCTTACGACAATAAGTGTAAACCAGATATTGCCATCCCTTGTTCGTGCAACGAAGGAAGATCGTACCAATGCTGCTTTTGTATTGTTAGTGAAAGGTGTTGAACCAAAAACCTTGAAAGGCCTCTCCGATGCTCCGGAGTGGAACAAGTTCGTAAAAGAATATGCTCTCCTTTGTCGACAGAATGGCGACAGTTTTGGAATTCAAAACCATGGTACACGACGTGTCGTGGAAAAGAGCCCTGATGAAGTTTACAAACCAAAGGTCCATGAAACTTGGAAAAAATTCGCCCGTAACGCACTCAAGAGGATTATCATCTCCGAAGAGGCTGCTGGGAGTGGAAAGATGACAATACGCTTTCGCGTTGAACCCAATGGAAAAGCGCTTGTCCTGGGGCTCCACCATGATCACAGCGCTTCCATTTCATCGGAGACCGGAAGAGAAATGGAACGTCGCATTTGGAGCGAAACGGAACAAAAAAATTTTGGACCTCCGCCGGCTCCTCTCACGTCAGAGGTGTTCGAGATCGAAATTATCTATCATACCAGTTAACGTTTAACGTTTTTCTCAGGAATTCCCCTAAGCTAAATTCCGTTTTGCCCTGATTGAGCTTTTCCTCCAGCAGCCCTATCCACTGACCTCTGAAAATTGCTCCGATGAACCTCATGCAGAAAGGTGCTCCTATGAAAC
The DNA here is from genome assembly GCA_016202335.1 of Deltaproteobacteria bacterium. GTDB lineage: Bacteria > UBA10199 > UBA10199 > 2-02-FULL-44-16 > 2-02-FULL-44-16 > JACQOX01. The sequence goes on along the minus strand of JACQOX010000113.1, from coordinate 8,386 downwards.
TCGTTCTTTTTCGCAGTCTGGTACAATCACTTAAACGCATCGTCATCTTCGTCTTTGCCCTCAATCAATCCAAACCTTTTTTCCCTACCTGGTCTCGCGTTTATTGGTGAACTCTTCTGTGGAAAGGCGCTGTCATGAAAAGCTCGCGCGTGCGCGGATTGATCGTATCGCTCCTTCTCGGAATCGTCATCAGTGCGTGCGGTGGATCTGACAGTCCAGTTTCAAATGACAACGCTCATGCACAGTCCCTAGAAAATAATTCCTCGGACGCATCGTCATCTTCGTCCTCCCCCTCAGCAGATTCAAACACAAACGAACTTCCCCCGCCCGATCCCGTCTTTGTTGGTGAATCCTTTCTCGTAGGACGAAATGACGATGCGTGCCCGGTTTACTACCGACCCTTTGAAGCGACGATCAACATCCCCATTGTGGTCAATGATCAGCGAAATACCATTGCCCGCAATCCCAACATCACTTCTTTTCTCGTCCCCTTTAATCGTGGCCCTGCTCTTTACTCTACCAAAGGCCTGATCGTTCGCGATGCAGATGGAAACCGATTACCCGCGCAGTTTGAAACGCTCAGCCGCTGGAATACTGTCCATCCCGATAATTGCCGTCAGCCCGTGCGAGCGGTGTATGCTTTTGTGCATGCCACACCACCACCGGGAACGAGCACGATCTGGCGTATCCAACATCCCACATCGACAGAAGGTGAAAACACGACCATGTCGATTACCGAACAATCATCGCCGGCAGCATGGATCATCAGTACCGGTCCAGCTCGATTCACCATTCGCCAGGAGCGATTCGAAGGGCTTTCCAAAGTGGAAGTGCGCCAAGAAAATGGCAGCTTTACCACGATCAGTGAAATCAGCGAAGATGCTACGGCTGCTGGTTTTCAGCTCGATCACAACGGCAGCAAATCCACGACAACGCTGGCGCCGTGGTATTTAAAACTCGAACGCGCCGGCCCTCAAGTGGCAACCATCGCTGCCCGCGGATTTTATGCCGATGAAAATGGCACGCGCGATTTAGGTTACACCATCCGCCTGACATTTGTCGCAGGCTCAAGCACCGTAAAAATCGATCACACCTATTACCATGGCGCCGTCGCTGGTTTTCAGGCCAATGAAGCGGCGAACCTCACGCGTATCGGCCGCGCCTGGATGAGCATTCCTTTGAGTGCACCAATCTCCAATGTGGCTGTTCGCGCCCAAACAGACATTCAGAATATCAGCGATCCAACATCCTCGGTTCAAGTGGAACAGATAAAGCGCATCCCACGCGATGCCGTCGTCAACGCCACCAACCCACATCGAGGAAGTACAGAGACAGAGGAAATTCGCTACGCCATCACAGCGAATGACCAGACGACAGTATCTACAGGTGGAGCGACGCATCCATTTTTGGCTGTGGAGACTCCGCAAGGCGCAGCCATTGCTACCGTCGCCCGCATGGCTGTCCGCGAACCTCAGGGGCTGCGATATAATTCTGGCCTCAACGCGCTTGAAATTGATTTTACTTCTTCTTTAATCCAAGTCGGCGGTGGTCGCGGCATTTGGTCCTCTGCGGCGGTTGATTTCGCCCCAACAGCACCCGACCTTCAACTTCGCGCCAGCATGCTGCAACAATGGAGTGAACGACCGCTCCTCGGCACACCGCACATCACGATTCTCAATCCCACGGGCATCGCGGGGCCATATGCTGCAGTTGTGATGCCCCCCTATAGGAATATTTTCGCCAGGCTACAAACCATTCACGAAAACACGCGGGGTTACCTTGAACGGGCACGCATCACCGGCATTCAGATCTGGCCCGATCTTCCCCGCACGTCCTGCGATGCAGACTTCAACTGCCCCACAGTCCTCGGCAAGCTCTATGAAGGCGGCGATAATAATTATTGGAATTGGGCCAAAGTCGGCCTCGATGAATTTTTTCGAACAGGCGACAATCGTTTCATCTATGACTTCTCCCTCGGCGAAGCCATCACCTATGCTGAAACACTGGCCATCCGGCCGGATCACGACAATCTCGAAGCTTCCAGCGTAACGGGCTTAGCACCCTGCTTTGGAAATTCGCGGGGCAATTCCGGCGACTATCGCGAAGGCCTCAACCATCGCCGCGACAATTGTCCGGGAGATTATTCCTATGATAAACATCTCTCTCTTGCCTATCTCGCAACTGCGGATCGTCGATTTGTCGATTTTTTTGAAGAAGCCGGTGAGAACGCTGTGAACCGATTTGGCTTTCCTCCCGTTGATCAAACCCAACCCTTTCTTGAACTCACACTTTCTCGCCTCTCCACTCAGCGGTTGGAAACTGTGGTTGTGGGCGCTGAATTCGCTCGTGACCCTATCGCCAGCCAGCGCCTTCGCGACGCTCTTCAGCTTTATTCCGATTTCATGCTGGAACGCGTCCTCATCAATGGTCATTCCTGCGACACTGCGGGAAGCGGTTCAAATTCGGCATTATCAACCGGAAGATGCATTTCTTCTATCGGCTGGATGATGCCGTCGGCATATGACACCATTCGACGCATGGCATTTTTGACAAATAATCTGGATCTGATGCGATGGCTGGTGATGTATCCTGTGCAGGCCGCAAAGCAATTTACCGTGCTTGATGCCAATGGATTGCCTGATATTTCCAAGCAACACGATGCCTCGACGAATAACTCCTTAAATGGCTGGCGAACAACATATGCTTGCAACGTCTCAAGCGCAGGCGTCGATGATACCACCTGCAAAAAAAATACGACGCTCGAAAACAATGGTTATTTTTATAACGATGGCATGGTGGCGTTTTTGAATGCTTTTGGTTTGGGACTCGCCGTCAAACCAAGCGACCCCAACCGTCTCTGTCAGTGGCTGCCGACCACTTACACCGCATTTGTCGACAACATGAGCATGTCGGAAGTGAACCAAGAAATTTGGGGAAAATCCTCAGGCCAGGCGTTTAGCTTTGCCAATGAAGCTCTGGCTGCGATGACGCATTATTGTCGGTGAGTTAAGCAGAGGGTTCGTCGACGAGTGTCTTTCCAAAATCAATCCAAATATGTGTCTGATCATCGTCAATCAGTCGAGCATTCACTTCCCACCCGAGCACGCGCGAATAACTGGCCAATCTCACTTCTTCAGGATGCAGTGGCCAAGCGACAATGGGGTCTCCCTGAGAATGGCGCCGAGATAAAACATGTGTAAAATACAACTTTCCATTTCGCCACTCCAACTCACTTTCTGGGACACCATCAGAAAGTTGGCTGAATAAAATGCGCGCGAGTTCCCATCGGGGACCTCCCACAGTAATACTTTTACCGGCAAAGGTTAATTTTCCTCTGCCGGTCATCGTATCAATAACTGGTTTCACCGCATTCCTGATAGATTCGAGTTCTTTCCCCCCTTGACGCAGGCGCTTCGTCAAGGAGTGGAGTGTGGAAAAACTGATCACATGCTGAAGGATGGAAGAAATATGTACTCCTGCAGCATGCAAGCCACCTCCTGTTAGCGACGGCACTAAATTGTCCCTTATTTTCAGATTTACATCCCTCTTCACACGAACCACCTCGATAAAATCGTCGCAGGCTGCACCGCTGGTAAATGCCAAAGGAAAGGCCGCTAAAATTTCCGCCGTGTCCGTATCAACGGCACCGTAAAGCTGTTCCACCGCGAGCAGGCGATCAAGCTGAGTGATCTCATATTCATTCGTTGCTGGGGAAGGTGCTTGAAGCGGAATAGCCTGCATGATGGCTGAGATATGCGCTGAAGATTGAAACGTGTTCGGCCTCCATAATATTGGCACCGATGAGCTGGATAAACCTTTCATCACTTCTTGAAGAAGCGAATGTGTCGCACCCAGACCGTCGGAGGCGGTTTTAACATCCGCCAGGAGAGATCTCACTGCATCAACGCGTTGGGTTTCGATGCCACGCAAAGCAACAATACCAAGCGCATCCTGGGCAAGTGCATGAGCAGACGAAAGTCCAAGGCTCGAATGAGCGGCCAAGCTCGCCTGGAGGTACAGGAGTGAGGAAACGCCAGATGCTGTATTCATGCTGGTTTTATCGGATTTCCTCAAAAAAAGTTGCGCGAATTTTTAAGATTTTTTCTCTCTGACAAAAACCGATTGGGAAATCAATGGGTTATTATGATAAAAAGTAGTTCCTATGTCCTTCGTTGACAAGCCGGTGACCCGCTGTTAGCCGACACCGCATTGGTGTTTTAAAGGGAAGTGGGTGTGTTGCGTGTTTGAAAAATTGGATGAGATGCGAGGCGCCCCGACGAGAAAGACCGCAGCGTACTTATGATGGTACGTGAGGATCTTTCGAGAAGGGGCAACAAAGCAGATCGCCAATTTTTCAGACACGCCCAAATCCCACGCGGTCCCGCCACTGTGACAAGCCGATCACTTCACCGTTCAGTCACTGTCTCTCTTCTGAGAGATGGGAAGGCAAGGTGAAATCCATCTCACGCTTGAAGCCAGGAAACCTTACGCCAATCGCGCTTGTCGCGCGCCGATAAATACTCCCTCTTCGCGGAAAGAGAAGGACCATGCGCTTTACCTTTGTAATCGCCTACCTGGTGGCAGTCCCATTTTTTGCCTTCGCTGAAAATCCATCGGCAGATGCAACACGCGTCATCGGCGTTCTTTCCGAATCTGCGTCTGAGGCTCCATCGGCATTCATCACAGTTATCAAACCCAGCGAGGACAAAAGCAGTCGATCGCTTCCTGAAGTCCTCAGCCAAACCGCTGGCATGCATACCACCGAACTGGGCGGCCTCGGTCAACTTTCCACGATTTCCATCCGCGGCTCGAGCCATGACCAAGTAGGCGTTTTTCTGGATGGAGTTCCGCTCAACGGCAGTCAAACTGCCGGCGTCGACATGTCAACCATTCCGCTCGGCAACATTGAACGCATTGAAATCATCCGCGGTGGAAACTCGGCGGCGTTTGGCAGCCAATCGATCGGGGGAGCCATCAACCTCGTCACCAAACCGATGACGTCCAAACGCGCTTGGGATGTGCGGTTGACAGGGGGATCCTTTGGCACCTTTAAATCCGGGATTTCCTGGAATGAGCCGCTCAAACGACTGGATCTCCTTGTCACGCATGATCACTTTTCGAGCCAAGGCGATTATCCCTTTCGCAGCGCTTCCACGAATCTCTTGGGGACCACAGTCGGCGGCGGCCGAAATTTTACGCGCCTCCACAACGCCTCTCTCTCCGAAGGATTTCTGACCAAGGCCACTTTTCGTTTTTCAGCTTCCATGAAGGCCACCGCTTCCAACGATTTCTTTTGGAGCGACCGCGACATTCCCGGCACCGAAGAAGAGACGACCCTGCTTTATCCGTCGAATCCGCTGGAGGCCAAAGAAACGATCTTTCGCGACACCACGTCTTTTGTTTTCACGAGGAAGGATCCCCTTCCCCAGGTGTCCTGGGAAACCGGCGTCAGCAATCGCATTGGTGTGAGTGCCTTCTCCGATCCCAGTCCTTCCCTCGGCCAGGCCATCGATGTCACCTATATGAGCGACGGCATCCATGCACACACCGCCGGGACGCATCACGCCAAGGTCGATGCCACGTCGTTCATGACAATCCTGCGCTCAGAGGTTACGTTTGATCTTTCCGACGACAGCTCTCCTCTGACGGGAGCACCGCTGCAGGGCACGCACATCCGTCATACCCCGGCAGTTCTGCTCTCGGAAGAGATGGGACTTTTCGATGACAAGATCACGCTGATTCCCACGTTGCGCGTTGAAGACGCTTCAGACCGACCGAGTCGCTTCATCTGGAAACTGGGCGCCATCCTGCGGCCGCTTGCCTCGTTGGAAGTGCGCGGCAATCTGGGGACCTCGCATCGCTATCCCGCGTTCGATGAATTGTATTTTCCGGATCAAGGCTATTTGCGCGGCAATCCCAATTTAGACGATGAATCGGCCTTCGGCGGAGATATCGGTTTCATCCTCACTGGCGACCGAGCGCGATTCGAAACAACGTACTTCGAACAGGCCATCGATAATTCCATTCTGTTTGTTCCGATAAGCTCCACCACGATTCAACCGGTCAACACGGCCCGCGCCCATTCGCGCGGCATTGAACTCGCGCTCCGCGTGTCACCTTGGGACTGGCTCGACCTGGAAACGAATTACACCTGGCAGCGCATGCAGTTTTCCGGAACCAATCTTGCCCTGCCGGGACGTCCGGAGCACAAGCTCAACGCCCGTGTTGAAGGCCAATATCGACCGGCGAGCCTGTATGCAGAATTGCAGTTCGTCGATCGCTATCCCGTCAACCTGGCCAACACGGTTGTGCTCACGTCGCGAACCACGGCAAATGTCGGCATGACCGTGAAATTCAAACAGCGCTATTTTGCGTCATGTGACGTGAAGGATCTGGCTGACGTGCAGACGTACGACGCACGCGGGTTTCCGCTTCCTCGTCGCAGCTTTTGGATCACCGTAGGAGCACGTTCATGAAATATATTTACCTCCTCACTTTACTCACGTCGCTCGCGGCATGTGGAAATAGTCAGCTGGAAACCGTTGTATCCCCAGATCCAACGCCATCGCCGCAGAGCGGAAAAGGGTATGCCTCGTTTTCCTTGGGAAGCGATTTCCCTGCAGACCTCGATATTCCGGACATCGACGGCATGCGCAGCACCGCTTTTATCGTCAGCACCACGAATCCTTCTGGGGTCATCGCCGTGGATATCGACGCGCGGCCGATGAAAATTTCTGAACGTTTCAAAGGCGTGATCAGCCCGAATGGCTCGGGTGTTCCCAACAATCTGGTGATCGCCTCTCCCGAGGAAGCGTTTCTGCTCACCTCTTCGTCCATCGTTTCTTTTAACCCTCAGACGGGCGACATCTATCAGGTGGCAAACGCCAATGAGCAGGTCGACATCGGATCACCTCGCACCAACTCCTTTGGCGTCCCTGTTCCAGCAACGATTACACCTTCATTTCCGGGAGGCATGGCCATCATCGGGCGAAATCTGTACATCACCAATGCAAATTATGCGCAGACGTTTGTGCCGGCCATCGCCAATCCGGGAATCGTTCAAGTCTTTGCGATCAGCGCAGACCACCGCCTTCATCGAACATCCTCTTTCGTCACGTCCTGCTTCAATCCCACGGGCCTTACGGTGCGAAGCGATCGCGAACTGCTCATCACCCATTCCGGCGTCATCGATATTCTCGATGCCCACGGTCGACCGCAGACCGAAAGCTGCATCGACATCGTCGACACAGCTACGAACGCCGTGACCAGCACTCTCCGATTAGGCAACATTGGCGCGTCTTTCCGCGGCGTCGCCCTCACCCGCGACGGCACCATGGGATTTCTCGGATCAGCCACGTCAGGAAAACTATATCAGCTCGATTTTCTGAATCGCCGCTGGCTACGCGGCAGCGATGATCCGTTCCTCATCACCGACGAGGTGGATTTTTTAAGCGACGCAAAATTCTCCGCCAATGATGGAACCTTATTTGTTTCGAGTTTTGAGCAGAGCAGTATTTTCATGCTCGACGCTTCATCCCTTACACCTTCGCTCTCAGCCGAACATTTCGTGGTTGGATTCCCTGCGGGAGTAACGGAGCAAAATCCCAGCGGAGCAAATACCGGCATCGGCGCCATCGCGGTCCGTCCCGGAACTCGCGGTGAAGACTACCAAAACGAAGATCTGTTTGTGCTCACCGGATATCCCGGAAAACTCGTGGCCATCGACTCTGGAAAGCCAGCTCAGGAACCGACGTTGCAGGAAGATCCTTCGGAAACCATCACGCCTCCAGCACCCCCGACCGGAAATCAAAACGATGCCTGTCAATCTTTTGTGCAGGCAGTAACGTCCTTCACGCCCGGCAGCGGCGCAGGATTCGGTCAAGCTTCGCTGCCGAGCATCGTCTTGGGACCACCCGAAGGAACCGGCGAATATCAAGGATCCAATCACGTCGTCTCACTTGGCACGTCGGGCTCCATCGTCCTTGACATGGGCAATTGCCGTATCGTGAATAAATCGGGGCCGGATTTTATCGTGTTCGAGAACTCATTTTACGTCAGCGGCAATTCCGCTTCGCCGTACGCCGAGCTTGGGAAAATTTCGGTGAGTTCAGATGGTGCGACATTCGTGGACTTTCCCTGTCAATCGACGTTGTATCCTTACGTTGGCTGCGCGGGCTGGCATCCGGTGCTTTCAAACTCGACAAATGGCATCAGCCCCTTTGATCCCAGCGTTTCAGGGGGAGAGGCGTTTGATCTCGACGCCATCGGCATCAGCGAAGCACGCTATATTCGCATCGAGGACATGAGCGGCATCGGCTTCGGCAATGCCAAAGGAATTGATCACGATGCGAATTCGATCATCAACGGAAAAATACAATAACTTAAG
>JACQOX010000108.1 GCA_016202335.1 Deltaproteobacteria bacterium | reverse complement strand
TGTACACTCTTACAGAGCAAAACCAGTGACCACATCTTTCTGCAAAAAGGTCGATTTACCCTCGGTGTTCTGAAACCCGGCGAAAAGAAATCGACAACCTTTGCCTTCCGCGTCGATGCCCCTATCAAGGAACCCGCTTTGAACCTGGAGTTCTTGATCGCCGACGCAAAGCGAAGTGCCTCGCTCATCAAACAGATCAATCTGCCAAGCGACGGCAACGTTCCCTTTGCCAAAGAGAAAAAGCGTTTTCAACCACCGCAGATCACCTTTTCAGCGGAGCCACCGCGCTCGACCAATGCCGACAAGATTAGTCTCACCGGAACCATTCGCGATGATGGCACGCTCATGAATTACCTGGTCTTTGTCTCGAACAAGAAAATTGCCTATTTCCCAACACCGACCTCGCCGTCGGAAACGCCCTTTACCTTGTCGGTTCCCTTGGAGCCGGGTTCCAACATCATCACCATCGCCGCACAGGACAACGACGAAATGCTGGCCAAAAAAGTCGCGATCATCTATCGGGCCTCCGGCACTCCGAAACATAAATTCGCACGCGAGCAGCATTGACCATGAAGATCATTCAAGGATCGAACGCATTTCCGAAAAACATAGCCTCTCCTGTCGTCACTATGGGAAACTTTGATGGCGTGCACCTCGGCCATCGCCATCTTTTTGAAACGGCAAACCGTATCGCCGGGGCCGTGAGCGGAATTTCGGTCGTCTACACTTTTGATCCGCATCCCGTGCGTTTGCTTTCACCGACCGCTGCTCCCAAACTTTTGCAAACTCCGGAGCAGAAGCTCGCCGCCATCGAAGCTGCCGGGATCGCGATGTGCGTGATCGAACCATTCACCCACGCATTCGCGGCATCCACACCCGAAACTTTTTTTGAAGAAATTATTCAGCAGCGATTACACGCCCCTCATGTCATCGTGGGCTATGACTTCACCTTTGGCGCGCAACGCCGCGGAACGGCTGAATTGCTGAAGCAACTCGGAAAAGCCGCTCACATTGAAGTCACCATCATCGAAGCCCAATTCGCCGACGGTATGTTGATATCGTCTTCCAATATCCGCAAACAAATCGCTGCCGGCGACATGGAACAAGCTGCTGTGCTTTTGGGAAGACCCTATGAACTCGTGGGAACTGTTGTTCGCGGCCGAGGCCTCGGCGAATCGCTCGGCGCCCACACCGCCAACATGAAGATCGAAAACGAACTCATCCCCCGCGACGGTATTTACTTGAGCAACATCATCGTGGAAGGGAATCGAGACGTGCTCCCAAGCATCACCAGCATCGGCGATAATCCCACGTTTCCGGGAGCTGCGCATACGGTGGAGACGCACATCCTTGATCAACAGCAGAACGTGCTGGGCAAGCACCTTCGACTCGAGCTTCTCGAATGGATGCGTGAGCAAATTCGCTTCGATCATCCTGAATCCCTGAAACAACAGATTGCAGCTGACCTCGATGCTGCCCGGAGGCGCCATGCTCGCCGCAAGCGGTAACTATTCCCCTCCTCGCATCATTGGACTGTTGGGGGATGCACCTCCTGATCCAAAAATCGAAAAAGCCCTGCAGCGAAATCTCAAACTCGTTTCTTCGGAACACATTCTGCTGTCGTTTGAAGTCCAAGGGAAATATCTCAAAAACCTCGCCACCTGCTTGAAACTCATGGACATTGAAGGCATCCTCGTCCACGGCAAACATGGCCAAAAACTCCTCAAACTCTGCGACAAAATCGACGAAGCTGCCAAGAAGGCGAAGTCCGTGAATGTTGTGGGAATCAAAGGCAAGAAGCTCTGGGGAAGTTACGTGGACTTGGAAACCAAAGATGGCCAGCGGGAAGCGTTTGGAAAGATTATAAAACTGAATCATCGCTGATTACTTGCACGCCATCACCATTCAAGTGCTGCCAATTTCCATTAACCGCCGATATCGTTCCATTTCCGCCCTAACTTTCTCTTCCATTGCCTTGTGAGACACTCCACCTTTATCCGCCAGAACTTCAAAATCGTTCCGGCGCAGCATATCGTCGAGTTTTTCAACCCAATTGGACATATACATCATGCGCTTTCGCTGAATTTGTAATTCGGCAAAGGAAAGAAATTGTTCGGAAATCAAATACAGTTGGCGCAGCTCATTTTCGTCCAAATAATTTTTGGCAGTTTTTGCTTCATCGGTGGTGGGTTGTTCACCCTTAAAAACAGTTAATCCGGCATTTGTCTTTTGCGCGCTAATGCGATCAACAATCAGTTCTGCAGCAGTTTTACCGGTGACTGCATAATGAAATTTATTTTGGATGGTGGCAAAAAAGTCCTTGGCGGCGTCAGATCTTGAATCGTAATCGTAACTCGTTTCGGAAAAGATCAACTTCACTTTCTCGTAGAATAATTTCTCCGACGTCCTGATTTTACGGATACGCTCGAGGAGCTCGTCAAAATAACCCGCCTGCTGGATGCGATCGTTCTTCTCCAGCCGCTCATCATCCATGACGAAGCCTTTGACGATATATTCCTTTAAGGTTTGCGTAGCCCACTGGCGAAATCGGGTGGCGATAGCTGAATTGACTCGATAGCCAACGGAGATGACCATATCTAAATTATAGTAGGTTGTTGGCTTAAAGGAAGTAATGTGCAAATTTTGCACATTACTAGATTTCCTCGTAGTTTCAGATGGTTGCAACTCGTTTTCTTCAAAAATGTTATTGATATGTTTTGTAATGACAGTTCTGTCTTTACCAAACAATTCTGCAATTTGCGCCTGCGTTAACCAAATCGTCTCCTGTTGGAGCTGCGCTTCCAGCTTAAGCTTTCCGTCCGAACTCTGGTAAACAACCACCTGCTTTTGAAACTCTTCACCTTTTTTGTCCGCCATCGCACACTCCCTCATACCCCCAAGTATGCAATCTGCATCCTGCCGTTGGCGTTCACTTGTCAAGAGATGGTGTAATTTTGATTGTCGCAGAAGAGAATTCTAAAGAAATGAGATTGAGATAAGTATCGTGTCCCTGGAATTTCAAACTCTCAAGCACTCACCAACCCCGCAAACTCGGCAATCAAGCGCTTTGTGATCCCATTTTCAAACGAAACTGTCAGGCGCTGGCCGCTGGGGGTGGATTCGCTGAGCTTCACGATGCCGACGCCGAACACGGCGTGGCGCACACGGGCACCTTTACCAAATCCTGGTGTGCGCTCCTCATTCGAACGTTGGTCAAAGTCGTCGTGTGAGGATTGATGATGGGATTTTGTTGACCACGTAGGGGCGACCGGCCGGTCGCCCCTACCATCGCTGTCATCCCAGGAATCTTCGCGCTGCGCTTTCCCGCCTGACCAGGATTCTTTTTGTGCGGTGCGGGTCATGAGGTGTTCGGGGATTTCGTCGAGAAAGCGCGACGGAATGCTGTAGCGCGTGGTGCCGAAAATCAGGCGGCGCCGGGCAAAGCTTAAATTGAGCGACTCCATGGCGCGCGTCATGCCCACGTAGCACAGCCGGCGTTCTTCTTCCATTTGGTCCGGATCTTCCAGCGAACGGTTATGCGGGAAAAGAGCTTCTTCCATGCCCACCATGAACACGATGGGGAATTCGAGTCCCTTGGCCAAATGAATCGTCATCATGGTCACCGCGCCACCGTCCTCGGAAATTTGATCCGCGCTGGAAACAAGCGCCACTTCATCGAGAAATTGATCAAGAGGAGCCTGCGGCGTCACGTCTGCCTGGATCACGGGATCAAAGTCTTCGACCGCGGCGACGAGTTCATTGATATTTTCGATGCGGCTTTCGGCTTCAACATCATTCGTCGCGCTCAATGCGCGGACGTAGCCAGTTTTGTCGATCACGTCATAAAGCAGCGCTGCCAGCGGCCGTTCGCGAACACCCTTTTGCAGATCCACAATAAGGTCCGCGAAGGCGCTGAGTTTTTTGGCCCCCGCCGATCCCTCGGCTTCCAAAAAAGCCGGAATCGAAATGAACAGGCTCTGACCTTGGGTCGCAGAAAATTCTGCCAACTTCTCGATGGTAGTTTTTCCGATGCCACGCGCCGGGATATTCACAATCCGCTGAAAGGCCACGTCATCGCGCGCATCGGCCACCAGGCGCAGATAGGAAATCACGTTTTTGATTTCTTGGCGCTGATAGAACCTGGTGCCGCCGTAGAGGCGATACGGAATTCCACCTTCTCGAAAGGCGTCTTCGAGCGGACGTGACTGCGCATTGGTGCGATAAAAAATGGCGATCTCGCCCAACTTCTTCCCTTGATCCTGAAAGGCACGGATTTTTTTCACCACGTGCCTAGCTTCTTCTTTTTCGGTGGGCGTTTCGGCAAGCTCCAGCAACGTTCCGGTCCCATTTTCTGTCCACAGCGTTTTTCGTTTTCGCCCGGAATTCTTCTCCACCACGGCATTCGCCGCGGAGAGGATATTTTGCGTTGAGCGATAATTTTGCTCCAGACGAATGAGTCGAGCTGCTGGAAAATCGCGCTCGAAATTTAAAATATTAGAGATGTCGGCACCACGCCAGCCGTAAATCGATTGATCGTCGTCGCCCACCGCAGTGATATTTTGATGGACGGACGCCAGGAGTTTGACCAGGCGATACTGCGCATGATTCGTGTCTTGATACTCATCGACTAAGATATGACGCCAGCGGTTGTTGGCCCAGGCGAGGCAGTCGGGAAAGCGCTCGAACAGATGAACCGTCAATCGAATGATGTCGCCAAAATCGATGGCCTGCACTTCGGTGAGCCGCTTTTGATACAACGAATACACCTGCGCCACTTTGGTGAGGTAAAAATTTCCGTTCGACTGCCGTTCAAATTCTTCGGGTGAAAGACAGGAATCCTTGGCCCGGCTGATGCGCTCCACCACGGACTTCGGCTGAAGTCGGGATTCGTTCAAGTTGAGAACGCGAAAGCATTCTTTGATCAGCACTTCCTGATCGCCTTCGTCATAGACCCGAAAATGGGGATGATAGCCAAAGGTTTCTGAATGCTGGCGAAGGATGCGCAAACAAAGCGCGTGAAACGTTCCCGCCCACAGCTCACGCGCACGGCCGTCCACGAGATGGGAAAGACGCTGTCGCATCTCTTCCGCAGCTTTGTTGGTGAACGTCACGGCAAAGATTTCCGACGGGTAAACGCCACGATCGTTCAAAAGATGCGCGATGCGATGCACCAACACGCGGGTCTTGCCGCTACCGGCGCCTGCCAAGATCAGGAGCGGACCTTCACCGTGATACACGGCTTCATGCTGAGGAGGATTGAATGACATAGATTGTAGGTTCCTAACGTGTTTTCACTGTCATATATTTTTGTTTTTTGCTTCTTGGCGTGTTGGGCAATGTGTACTCTAGTTTTTGTTCTTTAACCAATCGCGTCAGAAGTTTTTTCCGAACATATTGAGGGCCAAGACCAAGCATCTGGATGATTTCATCACGAGTTCGTGGAGTCAGACAAAACTCAAAAATTTTCTTTTCTGTATCGGTCAACGTATCAACGTCATAGGGGGTATGATGGGTACCATGATGGGTGGTATGATGAATGGCATTCGCAAACAGCGTTCCCCCTTTGGTATTGGCAAAGGCAGAAAGCGTTTCCAATGCTTCGCGAGTGAAGGTTTCTTTGAATTCGATTTTTTCTGATTCACCTGTTCGTAAGATCTTTGAAATGGTCGATGGATTCATGTTCATGGGCGAGGACCGTTACAATATCAGGTTCAGAAATCAAAGACCAAAAAAATGCCCCCGTTTGAGCGGAGGCTTTAAAGTTTACTCGCATCACTTACCTAAGATCACCTCAGGTTTTATTTTTTGGATATAGGTTGAGCAACACACCGAAAACCAACGGTAAGGTAGCTCTCATCAGGATCTCCTTCAGTCAAAGAACTAAAGCTCCATTCAGTATTATCATCCCAAGACCCACCTCGAATATATTTCCCATACATTGAACTATCTCTTATCCATTCAGCGACGCCACCTGTCATATTTTTCACGCCTTGTGAATTCGGTGGGAAAGCAGTTACTTCTGCGGGGCCTCTTTCAGTATCACTTCCAATATCCGCTTCAGATGGTTTTAATTCACCACTAGCCGTACAATATTTTTTATCACCACATGCCTTTTCCCATTGTTTATTGGTTGGAAGGTCGCCCCCTTGATATTTCGCAGCACAATATTGGCGTGCTTCATGCCAAGTTCGCAAATTGGCAGGCTTGTTATCTTCCTTCCACAGCGCCCATTTCACGATGCCCTTAAACTCTGATTTTTGGCGTTTACCCCAATAAGCTCGTTCTGCAGCTCTCGTTACTTCCGTAATTTCAAGGCAGAATGAAGGTTCATCTGGGTGAACTTTGCCACCTCTCTCGATCAAAACAGTACCTGCAGGACAGGTTGCATTCACATTTGCCATAATACTCCTCCTTGGAAT
>JACQOX010000106.1 GCA_016202335.1 Deltaproteobacteria bacterium | reverse complement strand
TCGCACACCGGCGCCATGACTGGTAGCGATGACGTGCTCGACGCCGCATTTCGTCGCAGCGGCGTGCTGCGTGTCGATACGATCGAAGAACTTTTTCTCATGGCCGAGGTGCTCGCCAAACAACCGCGACCGCGCGGTCCGCGGCTCATGATGGTGACGAACGCCGGTGGTCCTGGTGTGCTGGCGACCGATGAGCTGATCCGCGTGGGCGGTGAGCTTGCGCCTTTGTCATCAAACTCCCTGGACAAATTGAACGCGATCTTACCCTCGACGTGGAGCCACGCCAATCCGATCGACACCATCGGCGACGCTTCACCGGAAAAATATGCCGAAGCCGTGAACATCGCATTGGAAGAGACGGATACCGATGGACTGCTCGCCATTCTGGCGCCGCAGGCCATGACCGAACCGACGCGCACGGCCGAACTGCTCGTCGAAGCCGCTCAGGCAGCGACGATTCCGATTCTTTCCAGTTGGATGGGCGGCTCCGATGTCGCCGAAGGCCGAGCGATCCTCAATCTGGCGGGCATTCCCACGTTTCCGTACCCCGATATGGCCGCGCGGATTTTTCATTTCATGTGGCAGTACAGTCGTAATTTGCAATTGCTTTACGAGACGCCGTCCCCGGCGATCGACGTGGAATCAGCGTCCAACCGGCAAAAAGCAGTCATGAATCTTCTTGAAGCAGCGAAACAACAGGATCGCACCTTGCTGAGCGAAGTCGAATCGAAACAACTTCTCGCTGCCTATGATATCCCTGTAGTTGAGACAGTGGCAGCCTTGTCGGCCGATGCCGCCGTCGCCGCAGCGGAGAAAATGGGCTATCCCGTGGTCGTCAAACTGCTCTCCCACATCATCACCCACAAGTCCGATGTCGGCGGTGTCCTCTTAAACCTCGTCAATGCCGAGGATGTCCGGCGCGCCTTTGAAACGATTAAAGGTCGGGTCAGCAAAGAACATGGAAGCGAAGCCTTCGACGGCGTCAGCGTGCAGCGCATGCTTGGGCGGGGCGGGCTGGAGCTCATCCTCGGTATTTCGCCGGACGAACAATTCGGTTCGGTGGTGCTGTTTGGGGCCGGAGGAACGCTCGTTGAAGTCTATCACGATCGCGCACTGGGATTACCGCCGCTCAACACGACCCTTGCCAAACGCATGATCGAGCAGACGAAGATTTATAAAGCGCTACAAGGGGTTCGAGGCAAAGCGCCGGTGGATGTGGATGAGCTGGCGCGGTTATTGGTGCGTTTGAGTTATCTGGTCATCGAAGAACCGCGCATTCGCGAGGTCGACATCAATCCGCTCCTGGCGGACGGCAACACGCTTGTCGCGCTGGATGCGCGCATCATTCTTCATTCGTGGAACACTGCAGATAAAGATCTCTCACGGCCGGCGATCCGTCCCTATCCGGCCGAGCATGTGGTGGAACGAAAACTTCGGTCCGGCGATGCGGTGACCATTCGACCTATTCGGCCTGAGGATGAGCCGCTCATGGTGCGCTTTCACGGGCAGTTGTCCGAAGAGACCATCACGCAGCGTTACGGCCATCCGCTGCAATTTTCTGAGCGCATCGGTCACGATCGCCTGTCGCGGCTGTGTTTCATCGACTACGACCGCGAGATGGCACTGGTGGCGACGCCGCGGGGAGTCGCCGATGATGAAGGTATTGTCGGTGTCGCGCGTCTCTCTCGCGTGCGCGGCACGAACGAAGCGGAATGCGCCATTGTCGTGGTGGATCGTTATCAGAAGAAGGGACTGGGTACGGAGATGTTCCGCGAGTTGCTCAGCATCGCCAAGGAGCAGGGCATCGAGCGCATCTTCGGCTTTGTCCATCAGGACAATGCGACCATGTTGGCAATATGCAAAAACCTGGGATTCACACTCCACCACGATCCCGACCATCAGCGGGTGGAGATTGAAAAAACGGTTTCTTAAACTCAGCAGATCTCCTTGCAAAAACGCTTGCGACCAAGTAGCCCCATTTTTTCATGAGGGGCTTATGAACAAGAAAGTTCGTTGGAAACAGCGTTATACGAATCTCAAACGTGCCCATGCCCAACTTGAAAAGGGGCTCGCTATTGCGAAGCCAAGCGATGTGGAAAAACAAGGCATTATCCAGAGCTTCGAGTTTACGTTTGAGCTGGCCTGGAAGACGCTCAAAGATTACCTCGAAAGCCAAAATGTGCTGGCGCAGTTTCCCCGCGAAGTCATTAAAGAAGCGTTTCATTATCAACTCATCACCAATGGTGATGCGTGGATGGACATGCTCGAGAAACGCAACCA
The DNA here is from genome assembly GCA_016202335.1 of Deltaproteobacteria bacterium. Lineage (GTDB taxonomy): Bacteria > UBA10199 > UBA10199 > 2-02-FULL-44-16 > 2-02-FULL-44-16 > JACQOX01. The sequence continues at coordinate 470 of JACQOX010000106.1, read as the reverse complement.
GATGGCCCACACCTATGACGAAGCCGCCGCAGATCAGGCTCTTCAACTCATTCGCAAAAATTACGCACCAGCGCTCGCAGAAGCGATGGCGTATTTTCGAACACGTGAATCGCGTTACAATATTTCCGAATCAAGAGTCACCGTTGCCATATCACTTTGATGTCGTGGATTTTGCTTCCGTAGAACGCCCTGAATTTCGCGGGCATATCGAAACATTCGGCCAACTCTTCTATCGCCAGGCGTTCCAAAAATAAAAAAAGCAATGTCATCGCGAATAATATGTTTTTAATAATTGCGTTGTCAAACGGGTTGACCGGAGGTTTTCCGATATAGATTAACCTGCGCGCCGAAAATGTTATTAATTGCCGAACAATTTCCGATATTGGAACCCGCCCCTACGGTGGTGATGATTCCATGGATGTGATTGGGCATGATTGTCACCGAATAAAATCAGGGCAGACACATAGGTC
>JACQOX010000105.1 GCA_016202335.1 Deltaproteobacteria bacterium | reverse complement strand
TTTTCATCCTTCCCCAATGTGGTATGAACCTTGCTACATTATATATACAGCTGAAACGGGGAGTGTGTATGCTGCTGAAAATCACCTTTTTCTTCATCCTCTTATCAAATGTTTTTCTGCCCAGTGTCCTTGCTCAAAATGCCGATTCTTGTGTTGGCGCACCTCAAGTGACTATAGATGCCTCTCAACTGTCAGGACCTGGTGACGCAGTTCGATCAATTCAAGCTCCTTTATCAAGAGTAGTGTTCGACTCAAATGGCGTTGCAAAAATCTGTTTTACCATTGTCAATGGACCTGCACCAATCAATGCCCCTCTTCGACTTGCATTACCCTCTGGAACGCTTGGGTTGGAAATCTTCGTGTCGGGACTCTATCTCAGCGATACGCGAACAAGTACATCAACTCCCCTCCTCACCATCGACTCCCCCATCAAAGTAACTCTTCTCAACCCGAAAATTACCGGCGCCACGCACGGCATTGTGCTGCGCGGAACCGGGCAGCATGAAGTCATTGGCACCAACAACGTCGGCGATATTGCGTGCGCCGCGAACAGCGCTGGCAACGGGATGTTGATTCAATCGCCCGGCGCGAAAATCAAAGGCATGAACGTCCACGGCTGCGGCGAAGGCATTCGCATCACCGCAAATGACGCCCTCATCGGCGCTGCATTTGCAGACAGCTACGACGTCGAGAAAAACACGATCCACGGCAATGGCGTGGGGATTCATGTCGTCAGCGGGGAGAGAAATAAATTTGCGTGGAATAGCATTTATAAAAATCCTGGAGGTTCAGTAGATGGCCGTTCAGATGACGGCATTTTGATGGATGAGCCTCTCTTATCTTCCTTGGGGCGACCAGAAATTCTTTTTGTGAACCAACAGACAGAAGAAGCTTTGCGATGCCAAAAGGATCAAGCCGGACAAATCATTTCGCGAACGCTTCAGTTTCAAGTACCAGCTGTTGGAGAGATCATCATTCTACAAGCTGAAGATCGTGATCGTCAGGGGAAAACATATTTAACCAAATGCACGGTTGATCAATCAGGCGTCTGTCAGTTTCAATGGCCTGCAACGGTTCAAGTTGATCCGACGGTGTGCGGAATAAATATTTTTGCTGTAGCATTGCTCCAAACCGCAGATCATTCCACCGTGTACACATCCAGTCGATTTTTACTTGATGGTCGACGGGCAACGGTTCAAACCGTCGCTCTCCCAACCCCAGTTCCAACTGCTTCTGGTGCCGACGGATCTCAGCAATCCACCGATCTCACAACCTCAGCCCCGACGCTCGATCCGGGCATGCAGTTCAGGGATACGGGTGCTGGCGGAACAACAGGTGTCTCCGCGGGTTGCAGTAATTCCCTTCTTCCACGGCGAACGATCGAATTCACTTCATCAATCTTTTTTCTTGCTTCCATAGGAATCCTTTTCCTTATTCGGAAAGAAAAAATCGTTCGGAGATAGTATCAGTGTTCTTTCGATGTATATCGCACCAAGCTAGATTTTTACCGACCGCAGGCGCAGCGCATTTCCAATCACGGACACCGAACTTAAACTCATCGCCGCCGCGGCGATGACGGGGCTCAGAAGAATCCCAAAGAAGGGGTAGAGCACTCCAGCGGCGACCGGCACGCCCAGCATGTTATAGAAAAACGCAAAAAAGAGATTTTGTCGGATGTTCCGCATCGTGGCGCGACTGAGCTTGAGTGCCCGCACAATGCCCATGAGATCGCCTTTCACCAGAGTAACTCCCGCGCTTTCAATGGCGACATCGGTCCCTGTGCCCATGGCGATGCCCACGTCGGCCTGTGTCAGTGCAGGAGCGTCGTTGATGCCGTCTCCGGCCATGGCCACGCGATACCCTTTCGATTGTAATTCCCGGACGTGATTTGCTTTTGCCTCCGGCAAGACTTCGGCGTGCACCGCATCGATGCCCACTTGCCGTGCGATCGCCTCGGCCGTGGTCCGGTGATCACCGGTCAGCATCACGACCCGCAGGCCTTCGCGATGAAAAAAGCGGATGGCGTCTTTGGCGGAAGGTTTGAGCGGATCGGCGATGCCGATGAGCCCCAGTACTTTGGTATCATACGCAAGGAAGACCACGGTCTGGCCTTCGGTCTGCAAAGCTTGTGCGCGCCCGAGTAAAGGATTCACGGTGATGCCGATTGCTTCCAGTTGGGCGGCATTGCCGAGGGCAGAAGGTTTACCGTCGACGCTTCCTTGAATGCCTTTGCCCACGTTGATCGCGATGTCAGTGGCGGTGGCGAGACCAACTTGGCGTTCGCGCGCCGCTTCGACGATGGCATGGGCGATGGGATGCTCGCTGGCACGCTCAAGTGCGGCGGCGATGCGCAGGACCTGGCGGCCATCGACGCCGGGGGCTGCATGCAGGCCCATGACCTGCGGCTTGCCCATGGTCAGTGTTCCCGTCTTATCGACGATCAGATAATCGATGCTCTGCAACGTTTCGATGACTTCGGCGTTTTTAAACAGCACGCCCGCCAAAGCGCCTCGACCCGAGGCCACCATGATGGACATCGGGGTTGCCAATCCCAAAGCACACGGACAGGCGATGATGAGCACCGCGATGCTATTCAAGATCGCGAAACTGAATTTGGGTTCGGGTCCCCAGATCATCCAGGCGATGAATGTGCAAATGCTGATGAGCACGATCGCAGGAACGAAATAACCGGCGACGAGGTCGGCCAAGCGTTGAATGGGAGCGCGGCTCTGGGAGGCTTCGTCCACCATGCGTGCGATGTGGGCGAGCAACGTGTCGCCACCGACTTTTTCCGCGACCATGACGAATGAACCTTGGCCATTGATAGTGGCGCCGATGACGTTGTCCCCTGGTTTTTTTTCGACCGGCATGGACTCGCCGCTGATCATGGATTCATCGATGAAACTCGTGCCTTCGCTGATCCGGCCATCGACCGGAATTTTTTCGCCCGGACGTACGCGCAGGCGATCGCCAGGGTGGAGATCCTCCAACGCAACATCAACTTCTGTTCCATCATGTTGGAGACGCCGGGCCGTTTTGGGGGCCAGCCCCAGCAACAGTGTGATCGCTTGATCGGTTTTTCCGCGGGCCTTGAGCTCCAGCACTTGGCCGAGCAACACCAGGTTCACGATCATGGCCGCCGCTTCAAAATAGACTCCCATGCCAAACTTCAGGAAAGTAGCGCCTACACTATAGAAATAGGCTACCCCCACGCCGAGGGCGATCAGCGTGAACATATTGAAATCGCGGGTTTTCAGGGATTCCCAGCCGCGAACGAAAAACGGCCAGCCGCCCCACAGGACTACGGGTGTTGCCAGGAGCAGTTCCCACCAGACCGAGAGGAAGTGATTATTGAAGTGGGATCCCATGGCGACCACGAAGAGGATGACCGTAAAAGGCACTGAAATCCAGAAGCGCCGGGTCATTTCGGTGAGCTCCGAAGGGATCGCGTTATGATGGCAACAGGGGGCACTCATGGCATTTCTCCTTTGACAAATGCGGTCATCTCCATTTGGGTGCTTTTATACTGCAATCGGGGGATGAGAAATGGAGACGCTATGGGCAACGTCAATGTTCGCCACATTCCCTTATCACGCGACCGAGAGCTCGCCACTTCTTTTTTGAGTCGTCACCCCAAGCTCCACAATGGCGACGACATCCTGACCAAGGCCGAAAAAAAGAAACTGCTGGATCGCGACGGCAATGGCCGTATCAACCTCGCCGATTGGGCCAAAATCTCCTCTGCAGCATATCCACTTTCGAAGTCAGCGTTTTGGCGGCTTGTGGCTTTGCTTCAGCCAGATTTCCCCACGGAAGGCGCGCCGGCGATTGCCCATCAGTTTTCGGACACCCTGGATGCCAAGGGAAACCAGAACCCTTTTGCTTATGTATACAAAGCCGGACCGAGCCAGGCGACGGTGATCCGGGATGTCTTGCAGCACACCGATACCTACGCGCGCCTCGTGAAAACACCTAAAGCGGAACTCCACTGTCACTTTGGCGGCAATGCTTCGCCACGCTTTTTGTACGGCGAAGCCTTGGAACGCGTGGGGATAAAGGCGCTCCGCCCGCAGGCGTGGGGTGGCCGTCTCGACTGGGGCCGTGCGGATCACATGGATTATCGGACTTTGGAAAAAGGCCTGACGATCGACGACGTTCTTCGTCGCACCAAGGGAGAGCAGTTTTTTACGCTGACGCAAGTGATCGCCGAAGGACAGCGTTTGGCGCGCGAACTCGAAGAAACCACGACCGAAGAAGCGGTGAGAGAGATCCAAACTCGGCAGGTAGATAATTTTCAGACCTTTAAGGCGTATGCGACCTATCGCCCCAACGGACCTGCATCGCTTCCCGATGCGTTGAACGTTTATCGCATTGCGTCGTCTTTGGTGGAAGCATCACCGACACGAGAAGTCGTAATGGCGGCGATCAGCGATCAACTTCGAGAATTTTCGCGCCAGGGTGTTCGCTATGTCGAAATGCGGTTTGGCGCCCCCAAGCAATCGGCGGTGACCAAACAACACCCGGGGATGCCGGTGTACCAAGCGATTGTAATCGAAACCGAACGCCTGCTCACCGATATCATCGAGGCCATTCAGCGCGGAAACGAAGCCTTGATTCGAGAGGGGTTGGATCCTGTGGATTTGCGGGTGGTGTATGCCTTTTCCAAAAGTCGCTCCCGATCTGACGAAAATTTTTTACAAGCCACGGCACTTTTTTCGATGCTGAAGAAACACGTTGAATTTGCATCGTGGGTCGTCGGGATCGATGGTGCTTCTCGCGAGGCCGGCGAACCGCCCGAGCTTTACCGGGATATTTTTGACCGCGTTCAGGCTTACAATCAAAGCGTTCCCCGAAATCTGCAGATAGGAGTGACCTGGCACCAAGGGGAAGATCTCTCCGATACCACTGTGTTCGGCGCGATCGATCGTATCGAGCAGGTGGCTAAAATGGGGGCGACGAGGATTGGCCATGCGTTGGTGCTTGGGCTTGATGCCTCGTTTTTCTCACCTTCTCTGGAAGACGACACCAAGTTTCGCAAGGAGCTGATGCACGCTCAAGTTGACGCCATGGAACGGCTCAAAGCCAGCGGCATCACCATTGAAGTCAATCCCACCAGCAATGTGTTTACCGCCATCCCGTCGGGGAAATATGAAGACCATCCGTTGCCGCGATTTTTGGAACACGGGCTCCAGGTGACGATCAACACCGACGATGCCGGTCTGTTTGATACGGATCTCAATGCTGAGCTGATCTCTGCTGCAGTCATGGCTGGGTTCAGCGAAGGCGATCTCGTGGAGATCATCGACCAAGGTTTTCGCTCCTCATTTGTCGCTTCGATTCGTGGAGAATCGCTTGAGCATGTGAGATAGCTGAAGAACATATGACGGATTATCGCATCAATCAGATTTCGGTTTCCGAAGCTGAATATCGATCATTATGGGAGTTGATTCAGGAAGAAGGCTGCCGCGTAATTTTTGGCGCTCCTCTTTCTGGGAAGTTCATTGAATCCTGTTTTACACCCCATCGCGAATCCCTTTTCATGGCCATGCCATTTGCAAATGCGCATACCATTTCGAAATCGACAATGCGGTTTATGCGAGCTGCAAAAGATGTGCTGCAGTACAACGTACCGGGTTTTAAAGGCCTTCCTCCCATGGCCTATTTTGTTGCGGCGAATAGCTTGATGGCCACCGCTGATCTTCCAGAAAACGATCGAAAAGAAGCGGAGCGACTTCTGTTAGATTATCTTGCTTTGGAGAAAGATGCGGAGCGAAAAGCCGTCCAAGCCGAAGCGCATTATCTGCTGGCGTGCAGTTATGTCTATGCCGGAGAAAGTAAAAAATTAATTTTGGAGCACCTCAAACAGGCCCATCACCTTTTCACGGAAGTTGGTCAAAACAAACGCGCCAAATATGTTCGTTGGCATATCCGGAAGTTTGAACAAGCTGAGTAAAGCTACTCCCCAATAATTTTAATGAGCACCCGTTTCCGGCGCTTGCCGTCGAATTCGCCGTAAAAAATCTGCTCCCAGGGACCGAAGTCGAGTTTGCCATCGGTGATGGCGACCACGACCTCGCGGCCCATGATCTGGCGCTTCAGATGCGCGTCGGCATTGTCTTCGCCGGTATCATTGTGCCGGTACTGTTCGATCGGTTCGTGCGGCGCGAGTTTTTCCAGGAAGACGTCAAAGTCATGGTGTAGCCCCAGTTCATCGTCGTTGATAAACACGCTGGCCGAGATGTGCATGGCATTGACCAGGCACAGACCCTCTTTGACTCCGCTTTTGCGGACGGAAGCCTCCACCTGGGGCGTGATGTTCGCAAATGCCCGGCGCGTCTTGGTTTCAACCCACAGCTCTTCGCGATACGTTTTCATGGGTCCTCCATGTGTCATTGCGAGGCCCGAAGGGCCGTGGCAATCTCCTGTTATTGATTGTCATCCCCGAGTGCTCTTATCGGGGATCTCATGTAGGGGCACGTTGCAACGTGCCCCTACTGCGTGGGACATGCAGGAGATCGCCACGCCTGCCGGCAGGCAGGCAGGCTTCGCTCGCGATGACAGGATATGGAAAGTGAATTTTTCCGGCAACCAAAACTTGCCGTTGCCAGAAGCCCTTGGATTTGTGTAGGAAACGGCCCCTATGCTTTATTATCGACATATTTTCAAAACGTTGAATAAATTCCAACTGAGCTACGTCATCGTCGGTGGCATTGCCGTAAATCTTCACGGCTATGATCGACTGACGGGCGACATCGATATTGCTATCTCTCTCACCGATGTCGAAATAGGAAAATTTATCAAGGCCGCAAAAGAATTATCTTTAGTTCCAAGGGTTCCTGTTCGACTTGAAGACTTTCTTGATCCCGTAAAACGTGAAGAATGGATTCAAGAGAAAAATATGAAAGTTTTTTCTGTCTACAATCCAAAAAATGCGATTGAACACATTGATGTGATGATTACAGA
>JACQOX010000111.1 GCA_016202335.1 Deltaproteobacteria bacterium | reverse complement strand
TCCGCTGCCACAGGGACAGGGGTCGTTTCGGCCAGGTTTTGGCGCTGGGTGTTGAAACGGCATGAAAGGAGTCGGTATTTCGTTGTCATCGTTCCCGTCATCATCGTCTTCGTAAACCAACTCAAGGTGTTTTCCAAAAAACCGGCGGTCAACTTCTTTCAAGTCGTCGTCATACTGTTTATCTTCCATTGCCCAGTTTGGGTCAGACGCGATTGGCTTGCCTTTTCGACGATAGTAATCCTCAAAAGAAAACGAAATATTGCGAACATTCCATCCTCTTTCGAGGTCCACGATTGCCCCGCGAAGTTCGATATAGAGGTTGAGATCGGCGGACTCCACCCTTGAGATGGGAAACTGCTCTTTGAGCGCCGGAACAAGGATGTTCACTTGTTCATGCAGGAAAGGTAACAACGACATGTCGCCATATTCTGCAATGCTGCCGGCGATGAGGACGGGATCGAGGTGGTAGCCTTCAAGAAGGCCATTCTTGATCCTTTCATCTTTTACCCCCAATTCGCTGAGGAGCAGGAGATATGTTGTTTTGAGTTCGTCCTCTTCTGTATGAAAAAATGCTTTGTGAAGAGGTTCAAGGGCCGGTGGCCCCATTTTTCCAAGAGCGATCACGATTTCATCGATGGCCAGGAAATCATATAGGTCGCTGTATTCATCGTGCACTTTTATCATTGGCTCGATCGCTTGCGTCAGGCGTTTTTCGCCCAAAATCCGTATGACGTGGATGAGCGGCCATTCGTGTTTTCCCGTGAAAGCCTCCGGATGATCGAAGAATGCCTGCAGAAGACCGAGCATCCATGAGTCGGCTTCCTCGTTCTGGGATAGAAGGGCCTTGATCCATTTTACAGCCGGCCATTTCATGGAAAGCTTGTGGAAAAGATTTTTATCGATGCTGGGCGGACCGTTGAATATCTTTTGTTTCCGTTTTTGCTGTTCGCTTGAGACGGCACCGAAAAGTAAACGGTCTATCTCTGGCGAATGCGAACAGTCCTCGCAAAAATATTGGGAACCCTTCATGGAATAACCATCATAGCCCAAAGAAATGACTTTGTTGCAGGTGGTACAATGGGTGGGGTTGTATGACGGTGGATTGGGCAGCTTTTCAAAATTGTATTCATTGGTTCCGTAGTAAGCATACATCTCGGGTTCGCAGCTTTTTCGGCAGGACTTGCATGTTTTCCAGTCGCCGCTGTGGGCTTTGCTGTGATGATGACCACACAGCGTGTAGCGGCGGTGATTACGATGACAACTGTTGCGGGCGTATGAAAAGAGGATGTACTTGTCTTCGTCGTCGCAAATCCATTCACCGCAGCAGTCAGTTTGAATGAGTTTTTTCGACTGACCGCACAAGCCGCATGTATGTCCCATACAGAATAGCCTCCCGGTATTTGCGGGAGTCGATGCATCAGCTGACGCATCCTGTCGAGTGATTTTTGAATGTGGTTTTGCAAAGCCTGCCCCTTCGGAGGTCTTTTTGTTTGTGCTTTTTACAAATCCAAATAAAACCGGACGCACTTTCTGATAAGACTTGTTTTTAGGGACTGGTCAAAAAGGTTCCAGATGCAAGGCGCCCGCGAGTGAGCGACCGGAGCGTACACGATAAGTACGTGAGGATCGCGAACGAGCGGCAACGAAGCAGATGGACCTTTTTCGCCAGTCCCTCACGGGGGACATTATGGAAGATGCCGTCATTGTCGCTGCTGTTCGCAGTCCCATGGGCCGAGCATTCAAAGGTCAATTCGTTCAAAAGCGGATCGATGACCTTGGGGCCGATTTGATTCAAGCGCTCTTGAAGCGGGTTCCTGCTTTTGATCCTCAATTATTAGAAGACATCCTGATCGGCTGTGCCATGCCCGAAGGGGAGCAAGGCCTCAACGTGGCTCGCAACATCGCGCTGCTTGCGAAGTTGCCGCTCACGACCGGTGCTCAGACCATCAACCGTTTCTGCGGATCGTCGCTTACCGCGATCAACGAAGCGGCCCAGGCGATCATGTGCGAAAATGGAGAAGCGTTTATCGCTGGTGGGATTGAATCCATGACGCATGTCCCGATGGGGGGATTCAATCCGAGTCTCAATGAGAAACTCATGAAGCCGGGATCGCCGGCAGCCTACATCGGTATGGGAACCACAGCTGAAATCCTTGCCAAAGAATTTCGTATCTCACGCGAAGATCAGGATCGTTTCGCGCTCCACAGCCACCGCAAGGCTTCTTCGGCTCAGCAACAGGGAAAATTCAAACGAGAAATCGTGTTGCTCGAAGTGCTGGATGCGGCGGGGAAGCCGCAAATGGCGACCGAAGACGAAGGTCCGCGCCGCGACACCTCGATGGAAGCGCTTGCCGCGCTCAAGCCGGTGTTTGATGTCAAGGGGACGGTGACCGCCGGCAACTCTTCGCCGCTCACCGATGGCGGGGCCATGGTCCTCGTGATGTCCAAGAAACTGGCCAAAAAACTCAAGCTGAAGCCGATTGCCAAGATTCGAAGCATGGCCGTCTCCGGCGTTGATCCGGCGCGCATGGGACTTGGTCCAGTCGATGCTGTGTCCAAGGCGCTCAAACGGGCGAAGATGAAACTCAAAGATATCGATCTCATCGAGATCAATGAAGCCTTCGCCGCGCAGACGCTCGCGGTGGTGAAACAGTTGGAGATCGATGAAAAGAAACTCAATGTCCACGGAGGAGCTGTGGCGCTTGGCCATCCGCTGGGAGCGAGCGGCGCGCGCATCATGGCCACACTGCTTTCGGCCATGGAGGACCGTGGCGAAGAGACTGGGCTGATTACGATGTGTGTTGGCGGAGGACAGGGTGTGGCGACGATCGTGGAGCGTCTGTGAACGACATCAAAAACGTCACCGTTATTGGCGCTGGTGTGATGGGGTCGCAGATTGCGGCTCTCTTTGCTGGCATTGGCTGTAAGGTCTGGCTTCTCGATCGCGAAGAGATTGCCACCGCAGCGCTCAAAAAACTTACTGCGCTCAAGCCTTCGCCGCTCTTTCGTGGGAGCGATCTTAAGCGCATCTTGCCGGGAAATATCGACCGCGACCTGCGTTCCGCTGCACAGGCCGATCTCGTCATTGAAGCCATCATTGAAAAAATCGATGTCAAAAGAGAACTCTTTGGGAAGCTGGATGGCGTGCGCGGTCCCAACACTGTGATTGCATCGAATACGTCGGGTATTTCCGTGGCGGCCTTGGTTGAAGGTCGGAGTATCGAGTTTCGTCGCCATTTTTGCGTCACCCATTTCTTCAATCCGCCGCGCTACTTAAAGCTTCTTGAACTGGTGCCGTGCGCTGACACTGACCCAGGGCTCTTGAAGGCGATCGCTGCCTTTGCCGAACAACGACTGGGAAAAGGGGTGGTGATCGCCAAGGATACGCCCAACTTCATCGCCAACCGTATCGGCATCTATCACTTCTTCGACATTATGCACCTGGCCGAGGAATGCGGCTGGATGGTCGAGGCGGTGGATGAAGTATTGGGTCCGGCAACCTGTCACCCGAAGAGCGCCATCTTTCGTACGGCCGACATCATCGGACTCGATACGCTGCTTCTGGCGGCGGAGACCGTGCTCAAAGGTTGTTCAAACGATCCTCACATCAAACGGCTGTGCATTCCCCAATACCTCCAGAAAATGATCGCCAAGGGATGGATTGGGCAGAAGGCTGGGCAGGGGTTTTATCAAAAAGATCGTGAGACTCAGGTGTTGCGCGCCTTGGATCCGGCAACGCTTGAATATCGACCGATCACCAAATTCCGAACCGATTCGCTCACCGCAGCTGCGTCAATGGAGAATCCCCGCGAGCGGCTCTGCACGGTCATTCTTTCCAAGGATCCGGCGGCAGAGATCGCCTGGCCGGCGATCAGTCGAACGCTTGTCTATGCGGCGCTCAGAATTCCCGAAATCGCGGATGACATTGTCCACATCGACCGCGCGATGAAGTGGGGCTTCAATTGGGAGCTCGGTCCCTTTGAAATGTGGGATGCACTTGGGATCCGTGAAGTGGTGAAACGTTTAGAAAAAGACATGGTTGCAGCGCCACCTTTGGTGGAACAACTGCTTTCTTCCGGAAAATCTTCGTTCTATGAATGGGACAATGCCAAACGTCTCTACTTCGACAGCCAAGCTGCCAAGCTTCGCCCTGAAGACGGCGGCGAACGGCGCCTGTCGCTTCCGCGGCTTAAAGAAATGGGCCGCACGATTCATGACAACGGTGGCGCCACGCTGATCGATCTCGATGACGGCGTTTTTTGCCTGGAATTTCACACCAAGATGAACGCCATCGACGGCAACGTTATTTCAATGCTTCACGCAGCAGTCGAGTATACGGAAAAGAAGGGCGTTGGTCTCCTTATCGGTAATGATGGTCCGGCTTTTTCAGCGGGCGCCAATCTCATGCACGTGCTCATGGCCGCGCATGAAAAACGCTTTACTGAGCTCGATGCCATGGTTCGAGGTTTCCAAACCGCGCTTCAACGCATTCGATTTTCCTCGAAGCCGGTGATGGCGGTTCCCTTTAACACGGCGCTCGGTGGTGGCTGCGAAATCGTTTTGGCGGCCGGTCGCTCGCAGGCCTTTGTCGAAAGCTATTTGGGCCTTGTGGAAGTTGGCGCTGGGCTCATCCCTGCCGGAGGTGGCTGTAAAAATCTGCTGCTGCGGTTTGAAGGCTTTTTCCGAGCCATGCATAAACCGGAAGATAAGATTTGGTTTTCTCCTGATGACGGTGGTCCCTTCAACAAAGTTCGCCAAGCATTTGAACTCATTGGCACGGCACGTTTTTCAGGCTCGGCCTTCGAAGCCCGAGAACTTGGATATCTGCGCCGTGAAGACGGCATCTCCATGAACCGCGATTATCTCTTGATGGATGCAAAGCGAAATCTTCTGGAATGGAGCAAGAGCTACGCACCTCCCCAGAAACGCGATGACATCGTGCTTCCCGGCCGCGGGGGAAAGATGGCGCTCGTGAATGCGCTCCGCGATTGGCGTTTGATGGAAAAGATCACGGCTTACGATGAAGTGGTGGGAACTACGCTTGCGCACGTGCTTGCCGGCGGCGATCGACCGTGTATGTATCCAGCCAGCGAAGAGCACATCCTCGACCTCGAACGCGAAGCCTTTCTTTCCCTGTGCGGCAGGCCGCAGACGCTTGCCCGCATGGAACATCTCTTGAAGACCGGGAAGCCGCTCAGGAATTAAACACTATCGGACGATGGCGTGGAGCGTTTTGGTTCCACGTCAAAGGGAAAGTCGACGCGGAAGGAGAAGTCATCTCCTGTATGGGAAATGATGAATTGTGAGTCTTCGATATTTTTCACAAGTTGTTTGATGCGGTGGTCGTCTGCATACACCGGATTTGCTAATTCAATAGTCATGAGTCCTTCTTTGGAAACCCTGACATCGAAAGACACGCTTTCCCTACTGAGGTTATCCGCAGATGGCCACGGCGTGGACATTCCCATGATTCCAATGGCCTCTCGCACTATGCGTGCTTGATCTGGAATGAAGGGGGTATTGGTCTTCGATTTTGCAAAGACCGTTCCAAAATATTGAAGCTCATGAGCGAGGAAAAGTTCGCGGCCTGGCGATAGTGAATCCTCTGGGACATCTGCGATGGCAGGGTTGGGGGGAATTACAATCGGTTCTTCTTCCTGCAGGCTGATGTCATTCCACAATTTTTTTGCACCATTGATGACCGATGCCACCATGGGCTCAATGTCTTCTTTCTTCTTTCGTTCCCACATTTCCTCAAAGACATCACCCAGGGTTACTTTTACCGGTTGAAAGGGTTGAGCTTCTGCGGATGCGATTTCTTGGGAGTTCAGATCTTCATCGGAAATAACGATCTGCCCAGTGGGAAGGACTTCAATTTTTTCAGCTACGGAGAGGCCTGTGACAACTTTTTTACCGTGTGCATCGATTGTATAATCGATTTCTAGAAATTCCCCTTCGGGAAGAATAACTTTTCGAAATGTTCGAACTTTTTCTCCGTTGTAAACATCACCTCGCATGACCATCGCGATTTCTAAACCAGCCTTCGGGGCTTCTTCTAATGCTAATTTGACGCTTTCAGCTCGGGTGAGCCCCAATGCTTCTTGCAGGATTTTGGCAAGCCGATCGCCTGGACGAATATTATATACTACATGAT
>JACQOX010000110.1 GCA_016202335.1 Deltaproteobacteria bacterium | reverse complement strand
GTCGTGGACGACGCCATCATGGTGCTCGAGAACATCGTGCGCCATCAGGAGATGGGGCAAAATCGCATGCAAGCGGCCTCTAACGGCGCGCGGCAAATCACGTTTGCCGCCACGGCTGCCACCTTCGCGGTGATCGCCATCTTCTTGCCGGTCGCGTTCATGAAGGGGGTCATCGGCACCTTCTTCTTCCAGTTCGGCGTCACCCTCTCCGTGGCGGTGCTGCTTTCCCTGCTGGAAGCGTTGACGCTCACCCCCATGCGCGCCTCGCAATTTGTCACCGTGAAAAAACGAAAAAATTGGCTGACGCAAAAATCGGAAAAGATGTTCCACAACCTTTCGACGCGTTACGAAAATATTCTGCACACGTTGCTTTCTCACCGCTGGAAAGTGCTGCTCGCTTCGCTTCTTTTCTTTGTGCTTTCGCTCACGACCACGACCTGGCTACGCAAAGAATTCGTTCCCTCGCAGGATCAATCGATGTTCATGGTCAACATGCAAACGCCGGTGGGCTCGTCGATCGAATTCACGGACGAGCGTTTTAAACAGGCCGAAGCCCTGCTCCTCAAACGCCCCGAAGTAACGCGCTACTTTGCAGCGGTCGGTGGATTTGGCGGCGGCGAAGTCAATTCCGGCATCATCTTCATCACGCTCAAACCACCGCGCGAACGAAACGTCAGCCAGCAAGAGGTCATGGACTGGGCTCGTAAAAGCTTCAATGCCATCCCCGACCTCAAGGCCTTTGTCGTCGACTTTTCCAATCGCGGCTTTGGCGCGCAGCGCGGTACGCCCATTGAATTCACGGTCCGCGGCCATGACTGGGGAGATCTCGTCGAAGCTTCTGAAGCCATGCGAAAACGCATGGAAAAAGATCCCATCTTCACCGACGTGAACACCGGCTATCAGGCCGATACGCCGGAAATCCAAATCATCCCCGATCGCATCAAAGCTGCAGCTCATGGCGTAAGTGTTACGACCATCGCCGAAACCGTGAATCTTGGATTTGGCGGTATGCGGGCTGGTCGCTACCCTGAAGGCAGCCGTAAAATCGACGTTCGTGTCATGCTGCAAAAATCTGATCGCCAAAAAGCGAACGACGTCCAAGATCTTTTTGTGAGAAACAATCGCGGAGAACTGATCCCCCTCACCGAGGTCACGCGTTTAGAAGAAAAACCAGCGCTCCTCACCATCTCGCGCAAAGACCGCGAACGCGCCATCACCATTACGTCTAACGTCGCCGTTGGACGTTCCCAGGCCGATGCCATCAAAAAAGTGGAAACGTGGGGGAAAGAACTTCCCGAAGGCTATCATCTGGTCCTCACCGGCGCGGCCAAGACGTTTCAGGAATCATTCGGCAACCTGGGGTTTGCGCTGTGGCTCGGCGTCATCATCGCATACATGATCCTCGCGGCGCAGTATAACAGCTACATTCATCCCTTCACGGTGCTCTTGGCGCTGCCCTTCAGTATTTCTGGCGCTTTCCTGGCGCTGCTCATCACGCAAAATTCGCTCAATCTGTACAGCATGATCGGACTTTTGCTCCTCATGGGCATCGTGAAGAAAAATTCGATTTTACTCGTGGACTTCACCAATCAGGTCCGGAAGGACGGCAAAAACGTGCGCGAGGCGCTGCTGCACGCCTGTCCGATTCGACTGCGTCCGATTCTCATGACATCCGCGGCCACGATCGCTGCGGCCATTCCGCCAGCCCTCGGCATCGGCCCAGGTGCGGAAACCCGCATCCCCATGGCCGTCGTCATCATCGGCGGTGTGCTGGTTTCCACTGTGCTCACTCTTTTCGTCGTTCCCTGCGCCTACAGCCTCTTGGCCCAATTGGAACGCAAACCCCATAGGACCCCATGATCTCCAATATCTTTCAGCCTGTGCTGCAATCTTTGGTGAAAATCGACGCCGTCGCCGTGGCCCCGATTCGTGCCACGCTCACCAACCCCTTTCCCATCGCTTCGGACGCATCCAAAGTCGATCGCATCGACAATGTCATCGTTCGAATCAAAACTGCTGAAGGCATTCTGGGTTATGGTGAAGCAGCGCCGTATTACGGAATTTCAGGCGATTTACAACAGAGCGTCCTTGCCGACGTCCACACGATCGTACCAGAATTGCGCTGGACCTATTTTGACGCCTTCACTTTAGAAACGATGCTTCGGCGCATGCGATTCTCATCATCGCGCGCTGCGGTGGAAATGGCCTTCTTGGATGCCCTGTCGAAAAGGGCTCAGGTCCCCCTGACCCAGGTATTACATCCCGCTGCACATCAGGCCGTGTTGTCGACGGATATCACCATCCCCTTACTGCCCAAAGAAATCGGCGCCCGGCTGGCGCACCAATATGCCCAGGACGGATTTCGTCGGTGGAAAATCAAGGTGGGAAATGGCGTCGTTATAGATTTTGACCGCATCATCGCTGTCGCCGAAGCAACCCACTCCATCGGAGCTTTCACCTATCTCGTCGACGCCAATGAAGGCTATTCCGTACGTGACGCCATAGAACTGATCCGTCGATTGGCCGAGCAACACCTGGCGCCACAGATCTTCGAACAGCCGGTTCGACGTGAGGACGTGGCCGGACTCAAGAAGGTCCGCAGTGGAATTCGTGAATTCGGAACAGCGGTTTTCGCCGACGAAGCCGTCTATACCGCAGCCGACGCCGAACGATTGGCTGCGGAGAATGCCGTCGATGGCTTCAACCTGAAGATCATGAAACATGGCGGCCTGCTCGAGGCCCTGCGCATCGCAGCCATCGCACGCCGAAACAGTTTAAACCTCATGATCGGCGGCATGGTGGAGACGCGGCTGGCCATGACAGCCTCGCTGCACCTGGCGCATGCCATCGGCAATATTTCCTGGTTGGATCTGGATACACCGTATCTTCTCAGCGAAGACAGCTTCAGCGGAGGACTTCGGTACCAGCCGCCCTCTCTCTATCTTCCGTCAGGCCATGGCATCGGCGTGGGTGTGAATCCCAACTTGATTTTCGAAAATTAAGCGATCATAAACGCCCGCATGCAAAGACCCTTCATCAGCGGTTTGATCGTCATCGCTCTCCTTTTTGTGAGCACGGTCACGCTTGCCCAAGCCGTGTGCATCGATTGGAAAAAACTTGCGGCAATCCGTGACATCGAGCATCAACCTGCGGGCAAAACGATCTTCATCGCCAAGCTCACCAATCAGACGGGCATTCCAGAGGATGACTGGCTCGAGCAGGGGCTGCGCGAACTTTTAGCGGATTATCTCAAGACAAGCGCAAATCTCCGGATCCTTTCCGGATTGGCGGAAGAAGCCGGCCTTGCCGAGAAATACCAGTATTCCGTGAGCGGCCTGTTTCAGCATGCAGCCGGTTTTCTCCGCGTTTTTTTAGAGGTGAACGATCCTCAAGGAAATTTACAGAAACAAGTGTCGTTCGCGTTCCCCTATCCCAACCACAAAGCTTTTTTTGAAAAAACTGAAGAAGCCGCCAGGGAAATTCAAACTGCGGTGGGGGTCAGTCGCAATACCGAAGCCTCTGCCGCCATTCGCGAAGCAACTTCAGCAACCAAATGTTACGAAAACTATGCCAAGGGCAGAGCACTCCTTGAGCGCTATGAACTCGCGACGATGAATCAGACCATCAAATATTTTGAAGGCGCCAAGAAAGAGGATTATCGTTCCATTTTGGGATACCAGGGCCTCGTGTCGGCAAAGACGTGGAAGGGCCTGATGCAAAAACAGGAACGCCAACCCTTTGCCGCAACGTTTCAAGACGCTGAACAAGGTCTTCAGGAAATGGCGAAATTGGTGAAACCCGCCCCTCTTCTTCCGGAAATTCGCAAAAAACCAAAACCCACCGACAAAGTGGAACTCCTCGTTCCGCTGAGCGATCGCATTCTCCAGGGACACGCGCTTTTCCTGCAGTCGCTCACCGCGGCGCAGAAAAAAGAATGGGCAAACGCCGCGCGGATGATGGAACAATCGCTCGCCCTCGTCCCTGAAGACGCCATCGGCTGGTGGCATCTGGCTTCGATGAAAGAACAACTCGGAAAAACTTCCGAGGCGAATAAAGCCCGGACCAAGGCGTTGGAAATTAATCCCTGTTTAGCAAAGGAAGGCACATGAAGCGCATTGCCTCAATCATCCTTTTATTCGTTGTCGTCGTTTCGTGCGGCAAGAAACTGCAAAACCCATCGAATCGCGCCGTAACCCACAACAACCAAGGCATCGTAGCCATGAACGAAAGCGATCTCGATCGCGCGGAATTCGAATTCAAAACCTCCATCGAACTCGATCCACACTACATCGAAGCTTACAACAACTTAGGCATCGTGTACAAAACTCGCGGACAGCTCGATCGCGCCATTCCGCAGTTTGAACGGGCGATCGCGCTCGATAAAAATTATACCGCCGCCTATTCGCATCTGGGAGCCACGTATCTCGCTCAAGGCAAAGTCGATCAGGCCATTGAAATCATCAAGCGCGGCCTCAAAAAGGATTCCACCCTGCCCGACGCCCATTACAATCTCGGCATGGCCTATCTGGAAAAAACCAAACGCGACAAAGATAAATCCTATATTCCAGTCGCTGAAGCCTCGTTCAAAAAAGCGTCGTCGCTGAATCCCAATCTGGTCTATGTCCACGCTAAGCTCGCTGAGATTTACGAAGAGCTCGGCGATTACGAACACGCCGTCATCCGCTATCGGCTGGCCATCGGCGATGCACCGACGGCCGTCAATTTGTGGATTTCGTTGGGAGACGTCTATCTCAAGAAAAGCGATACGGCCAAAGCGCAGAACGCCTATCAAAAAGCCTTGGAGATCAATTCCGATTCTGCCGACGCCCATCGCAAGCTCGGCGAAGTCTATCTCTCCGAGAAGCGATTCGATGACGCCCTGGTGGAGTTTCAAAGCACCACCATTTTGGCACCGGAGGACGAACTCTCTTGGTTCCGTATGGGAAGTCTCGAGCTCGCGCAAGGCCATCTGGACGAAGCAAAGGATGCCTTTGTAAAGGCCAAGGAACTCAATCCATCGTTTGTGGAAGCCCTCTATAATCTTGGCCTCGTCTATCTCAAACAGGATGAGCGCGATCTGGCCCAGGCCGAATGGGAACGAGTTTTAAAAATCAAATCTTCTCACCCGCAGACGCTTTATAATCTGGCAACACTGTATCAACTTGAGAATCAGCGGGAAAAATCCGCAGAACTTTATTGCCGATTCTTGAGCGTTGCCAAGCAGGACTTCCCCACGGAGCGCGCTGCGGTTCAGGGAATGATTTCGCAGGGGACCATCACATGCCCAGACTAGTCATCAGCGAAGGCGAAGGTCGCACCAATCACCCCCACGATTGCCTGGAACCGGTCATCACCATCGGCCGTAGTTCGCAGAACACGATCGTCTTGCCAAAAGCCACGGTCTCGCGCGAACACGCCAAGATCGTCGCCGAAGACGGTACGTTTCTGGCCATGGATCTCGGAAGCGAAAACGGCACGGAGCTCAATGGCCGAAGGCTCGCTGCCCATGAAAAAAATCTGCTTCGCCATGGCGATGTCCTCACCATTCCCCCTTTTCAGCTCACCTTTATGGAACGCGAGGATAAGCTCATGGAGGCCATGGAAGAAGAAATCACGGGGAGCGATGTCTTGGAAGTGAAACTGCTCAAAACTGTTCTGTCGGCGCTCGACCGGGAAATGCTGCCAAGCTTTGAAGTCTTGAACGGCGTCGACGAAGGGAAAAAATTCCATCTAACCGACGACGTTCAGGAACTTACCATCGGCCGCGACCCTGACGCCGGCGTTTCGATCAACGAACATGTGATTTCGCGCCATCACGCCAAGATCATCAAGCGCTGGGGCGGAATCGCCATCCGCGACCTCGACAGCAAGAATGGAACGTTTTTGAACAATCGCCGCATTGTCGAAGAAATTTTGCACGACGGCGATCGCATTGCGCTCGGCACCATCGTCGTCATGTTCCGCAATCCCAAGGAGATCAACCTGGCGGAGATCGAAGCCACGGCAAGGCCGCGGACGCTGCCGGTGACGGCCAAAGATGTGCCGCTTGCCGCTCAAGACGAACCTCCCCCACCTGAGCAGGAGACTCCACACGAGGACATTTCAGAAGACATGCCTCCGGAAACATCTCTTCCACCGGCCTATCCCACGCCGCACCCCAAAACCCTTTCTCGGCTCACGCCGTTAGAATTAGGATTATTAGGCCTCGGCAGTTTAGTCCTGATTTTCGCGTTGATTACGTTGGTGAATATTCTTCTTGCTTAAGCATTAGCCGCTTGGGCGACGCCTTCGGGGATGCCTACCCGGGCAATGGGTTGGATACGCAGGTTTTCGGCGAGTTCCTGATAAGATAAGACCGACAATTGAGGGAATTCGAGTTCCACGATCTTTCGGAAGTAGCGTCGAATTTCCGCGGTGGTGAGGATCACCGGCGGACGAGCGCCAGGCGGAAAGGGATGGCTGGCGATCTCTTTGCCCACGGCTTCGATAATTTCCTGAGTAATCTCAGGTTCGAGCGCCAGGTAATTCCCCTTCTCTGTGCGACGGATCGAGTTCTTCACCAGGTCTTCAATCTCGGGATCAAGCAGATACACCGCAAGCGTATTCCCCGGCCCAGCGTACTTGTGAGTGATGTAGCGTTTGAGCCCAGCCCGCACATGCTCCGTGAGGATCAGCGTGTCACGCTCGATTTCGCCCCACTGCGCGAGCGTCGAGAAAAGCGTTTTCAAGTCACGGATCGCAATGTCTTCCTGCACCAGCCGCTGCAGAATTTCGGCGAGCTGCAAAAGAGTGATCACTTTCGGCACGAGTTCTTTTACAAGTGCCGGATGCGTTTTCTCGAGTTCAGAAAGCATGGTCTGCACTTCTTGAACGCCCAAGAATTCATGGGCGTGTTTCCTGAGCACATACGACAGATGCAGGATCAAATACTCCGCAATATCCCACATGCGAAATCCGGCCTGCGTGGCCACGTCTTTGTATTGATCCGAAATCCACGTGACGACTGAGCCATCGATGGGATGAATCGTTTCCGTGCCGGTGAGGTTGAAGAGTTGGAGTTGTTCGAGCGGCTCACCCACGAGGATGTGCCCACGCATGATCTTCCCTTGCGCCACCGGAACTTCATTGACGTTGATGACGTACGCTTCCTGGTCCATGTCCACGGCCTGCCCGCGAACCTGAATACCCGGGAAGTTCACGCCGAGTTCATAATAAAGCCCATGGCGGAGGAGCGGAATGAGTTCATTGATAAACCGGCCGCCATCCTGTTTGTCATCGACAAAGGGAATAATGGAGCTCCCCACCTCCAGCGAAATAGGGCTCGGCATGATAAACGGCAAAACGTCGCCATGTTTTTTGACGGCCTTCTGCACCGCGTCCTGCTTCGGCGCTTCCATGACTTCTTGCACCGCCTTTTTCTGCGATTTGATCAGAAAAAATGCCACCGTACCGACAAATGCGGACAGAATCACGAACGGAACTTTGGGAAGGCCTGGAACCGCAGCCATGAGGCCCAAAATGACGGAAGCAATGATCAGCGCTTTCGGATAGGCAGACAATTGGGTGACGATGTCACGACCAAGGTTCGAGCCTTCGCTCTCGGAGGTCACGCGCGTCACAACCACGCCAGCCGACACGGAAATGATCAGCGCCGGAATCTGCTGCACAAGCCCATCACCGATCGTCAGTAGTGAATAGAGCTGAAGGGCGTCGACAAATGGCAGGCCCCGCTGGGCCACGCCCACGATAAATCCACCGATGATGTTGACAAGGATGACGATCATGCCGGCGATGGCGTCACCTTTGACAAACTTCATCGAACCGTCCATGGCGCCGTACAACTGACTTTCGCGTTGCAAGGTCGAACGACGCTGAATCGCCTGTTCCATATTGATGATCCCGGCGCGCAGATCAGCATCGATCGACATCTGTTTTCCCGGCATGGCGTCCAACGTGAATCGCGCCGCAACTTCCGACACACGCTCAGCACCCTTGGCGATCACGATAAAGTTGATGAGGGTCACAATGATGAACAGAATACCGCCGACCACGTAATTCCCCTGCACCACAAAATTACCGAACGCTCGAACCACTTCACCGGCGTCGGCCTGCGCCAGGATGAGACGTGTGGTCGAGATGTTCAGGGCGAGACGATAAATCGTGCTCAGCAAGAGAATGGTCGGGAACGAGGCGATTTTTAACGCGTCGGAGATATACAACGCTGAAAGCAAGATGACCACGGCCAGCGTGATCTGCACCGTGAC
>JACQOX010000109.1 GCA_016202335.1 Deltaproteobacteria bacterium | reverse complement strand
CAGGATCGACGACCACTGCGGCACAGTGATCCCGGTCGTGAGCTTGCCGCATGACAGCGTGATGGTCTTGGTATCGAAGCCGCTGCCGATTACCTGGCGCACGGGCGGCAGTGCGTCCAGCCCTATTCCCGCGCTTGCGCCTGCTGCAACGATTGGATCGTAGTCATTCCAGAAGACGTTTTGCTTCTCTGTCAGGAGGTTCGCCATGGCGTGACAGGCCGCGACGTTGGGTAGAAACCAGAACGAGTGTTGGAGATAGGGCAGCAGGGTGGCGTCATAATATGGGAACGGAGCTCGCGACCCGGTCTTGAGTTGTTCCACTGTCTTGGGCGCATATCCACCGCGGATGATGTCGAGCCACTTTTGAACGTCGTTCTTGTACTTGAACTGTGCTTTCCTCCCCTCACCAGAGGCTTCGAAGAAGGCATTTAGGTCAAACTCATCAAATTCTCCGGCGTTCGCGACCGCTATCAACTCAGGGGGCATCTGATATGTTAGCAGGTGTAGCTTGGGCAACGCGCCATAGGGATTTTGCTGGCCGGGATTCTTTTTCGCGAACTCCTCCTTGGTGCGCTGCTCATCGGTATAGGTCCAGTTGAAAATCTGTTCCTCGATGAACTCGCCCGTGGCTAGCGCCTTGAACGGCGTGCCCGAGAGATACAGGTATGCCTTGGTGGTGATGGGCAGGAAATCCGATTCCTTTTCCAATGGCTCTTGTTTGTCAGCAATCTTTGCTTTTAACCGGTCCGAAATATTTTTCTCTTTGCTGGCCGCTTCGAGTTCTGCTTCCTCTCTGGCGATTCGTTCCTCCTCGCCCTCGACCAGTTCCTTGGCTGACTCACGCCATGCGCCGAAATGGTATTCATCAAACACGACCAATTCCCACTTGACCTTATGAATCCACTGGTTCTTTGGCTTAATGTTTCCAGTAACTTTATCGCGGCCCAGCAAGTCCTGCAATGAGCCGAAATAGACGAGTGGCGTCGTGGCGGGAATTGTTGTTGGATCACCGTCAGAATCGCGCGAGAGAAATTGCCAGCCATCGAAATCAACGTGGGATTCGAGGTCCGTCTGCCAAGCATCTGCCACGGCAGGTTTGAACGTCATCACCAACACCCGCTTGGCCTTGAGTTTCTTGGCGAGCTGATAGGCCGTGAAGGTTTTGCCGAAGCGCATTTTGGCATTCCACAGAAAGCGGGGAGCAGCTTTGTTGCTCTTATCAGCCCAGATGGAATTGAAGTAGTCGAAGGTCTTTTCTACCGCATCAGCCTGCTCCTGTCGCATCCCAAACTTCTCATGGTGCGTGCCGGTGTAATTTTTTCCCGTGCGCAGTTCGGCGAGGACAGTTTTCAAGTCCTTGACTGTGCAGTGCATCCATTCCAATTCCGTGTTCTCGAACTTCTTTTTAACGAGAGCATCGCGCACGTCATGGTCAGTGAAAGCTGTCCCATCGTCGCGCTCCGCCACCTCATCCAGCTCAATTTTGTAATTCTTGATATTGGCGGTCTTGAGTTGCTCGGCGACACGCTGCTTCACATCGCGAGTCGTCTGTCCCACCTTGAGGAGTCCCGCGTGCGCCTTGTCGTCAATCGAGTAGGCGTAGATGCGAGGCCGGGCCTCCGGCTTGGGTGCAAGGATTTCATCGATAGTTTTATTCATCGCTCTCGCCCATCGGACGGATTATCGACTCAATGAAGGTGATCTCCTCTTTGCTGATGCCATACTTTTCGTAGAGCAATTCGTCTGTCCACGTACGGTTCCAAGCCTGTTCTGGAACCCATGAGTATGTGGATCGGAGGGCATGTTGGGTGATCTTTCGTAACGATACGAGAAATCGGAAAAAGCGAGTTCGGTAGTAACTTGCGAAGCTGCACGCCGCACGCTCGGACTGGAAAGGTGAAACGACTAGATAAGACTGAGTGCATACCGAGGGTGGTGCCGCAACTATTTCCTTTCCTAGAATTTGATGAGGAAACGATTCACCAGCTCCGTAGGCCTCCGGAACGAGCACTTTCCAAGCATCGATCGCGGCAGCATTCTTACGGATGTGGTCCCGTTTTATGAAACCGACAGTTCGGCTGCCTCGAGTAATCAAATGAAGGGGTATCAACCCCGCAGCCAGTTTTTTGCTCCAGTCCTCGAAATTCGTAGCGATGCCAAATGGGGTATCACCAGAGACAAGCTCAAGGATTGAGGGCTCTTTCTTCGCAAGGACTTTTCGAAGGATTCCAAGTGCCCGTTCGTCACGCACGAAAACATCAAATTCGCCTAACAAGCGGTTCGGCTGGGCATATTCTTCTCCGCCAGAAATCCGCGTAACATTACAGGGGCCATTGTATTCGGCGTCCCAAAGAAAATACGAAACGCCCCCTTTGATCTGGACACCAGGAAACGCCTCACCGGAGTCGGAAAAATCGGTCAGACAACGAAGATGTCCATTGGTGAGCATCTTTGCACGGAACTCATCAAGCCCACGCCCCCCAGCCATCCATCGGGAGGGAACAACCATGCTGACAAAACGAGATTCCAAATTGAGCGCCTGTTGGACAAATAAATGGTAAATGGATGAATCGCTTGAACCACCTGCTCCCCCCCTTCATCTGGTAGGGTGGATTCCCAATAATAACGTCGAATTGCATGTTGCCTCCAAATATCTCGGCAAGCCGAGTCTTGATATTGTCGGTGTGAATAAACGCATAAGCGTAGTTCTCAAGTTCTACATCACGGTCCAAGAT
>JACQOX010000102.1 GCA_016202335.1 Deltaproteobacteria bacterium | reverse complement strand
GGTTGGTACCGGGGCGCTGCAGCTTCGCAGAAAACCTTTTGTCGTCCAGCATTCCAAAACGGCACTCGGAACGTATCTCACCATCACGGTCCATCACCATGACGCAAAAGAAGCGGAACTTTCGATCAAGCAAGCCTTTGCGGCCGTCGACCATGTTGACCGCCTCATGAGCATTCATCGGTCTTCGAGCGAAGTGTCTCACGTCAATGCCATGGCCGGAAAAGACCTGGTGAGCGTCGATCCCAAAATCATCAACGTCCTTGGCGAAGCCAAACGTTTTCACGATCTCACCGCTGGCTGTTACGACATTACGTGCCTCCCGCTGATGAAGCTCTATGGGTTTTATCAAACCAATACTGACCGTTACCCCAGCGATCGAGAAATTCGTCAGACGCTGGAGCGCGTTGGGCAAGAGCACATCGTTATTGATGCCGTAAACGCTAAAGTGGGACTCACGAAATCTGGATCTGCCATCGATCTGGGATCCATCGGCAAAGGCTTTGCGGCCGACGAAGCCGGCCGCGTCCTTCGTGAATTTGGCATTGAACACGCGCTCATCGACGTGGGCGGCAATCTGCTGGCCATCGGCGCTCCGCATGAAGACGTCGAACCTGCGAAAGGCTGGCGCGTGGCCATCAAAAATCCGGCCGGTGATAAAGAACATGCTTTTTTTGAAACACTTGAACTTCGCGATCAGGCGATCGCCACCAGCGGAAACTACGAACAACAGCGGATATTGGGACATCATGTCATCGGCCACATCATCGACGCAAACAGCGGCATTCCGACATCGCAGGGCATCAGCAGTACCGTCGTCGCCGCAACGGCAATGCAGGCAGACGCCTTAAGCACCAGTGCCTTTTTATTGGGGACATCCGCTAAAACAAGCCTGGGACAGGTCGCAACACACATCTCTTTTCACGGATAGGGATCATGAATCAACTTCCGGTATTGGACATACGCCTGAGTTTCAGACGCGGCGGCGTCCACATGGATGACCACAAAGTCACGGCTGCAATGCCGATTGAACGCTTTTTGCCCAAGGAAGTCGTGCTCCCGCTTTCGCAGCACATCGGTCCAGAGGCCACCGCCATCGTCAAACGCAAAGATACCGTAACGCGGGGCATGCTGATCGGTGCCGAAGAGACGCTCGGCGCACCGGTCCATGCGTCCGTGAATGGAACGGTGAAATCGGTCATTCGTCGACCGCATCCCACGCTCACCGAAGCGAGCGCCATCGTCATTGAAACCAACGCGGAAGCAACCGATCCCCAGTTCGAAGAAGACCCCGAATGGCGAAGACTTTCTCAGGAAGAAATGCTCACGCGCATCGCCAAAGCCGGCATCGTTGGGCTTGGCGGCGCCAGCTTTCCCACGCATCGAAAACTCCGGCTTCCACCCGGTGTCCGCATCGACACGCTCATCATCAACGGCGCTGAATGCGAACCCTATCTGACAAGCGATCATCGCTTGATGCTCGAACGCACTGAGGACCTCGTCAAAGGCGCCTGTCTCATCGGACGCATTGTCGATGCCCGGCAGATCATCATCGGCATTGAAGATAATAAGGCCGATGCTGCTGCCATGCTCCAAAAAACCATCGACGATTTTTCGGACACCATGCCACGACCTTGGGTTCGCGTG
The DNA here is from genome assembly GCA_016202335.1 of Deltaproteobacteria bacterium. Classification (GTDB taxonomy): domain Bacteria; phylum UBA10199; class UBA10199; order 2-02-FULL-44-16; family 2-02-FULL-44-16; genus JACQOX01. The sequence goes on along the minus strand of JACQOX010000102.1, from coordinate 11,804 downwards.
TGCAAGACCCGCTATCCGCAAGGGTCCGAGAAACAACTGGTCGAGGCGCTGGCAAATCGCGTCATTCCGTCGGGCAAGCTTCCCATGCACGTCGGCTGTCTAGTGCAAAACGTGGCGACCGCCATCGCCTGCTACCGCGCCATCCGATTCCGCGAACCGCTCATGGATCGCGTCGTCACAGTTTCAGGGAAAGGCATCCGGACTCCCAAAAATCTTCTTGTCCCCATCGGCACGCTGATTTCGGACATCGTACTCCACTGCGGAGGCATGACCGACGACGCCTGCATGGTCATCGCCGGCGGGCCCATGATGGGACGAGCATTATCGCGGCTCGACGTGCCAGTCATCAAAGGCACGGGCGGACTTTTATTTTTTACCGAAGATCAGATCGAGCACGAGATGTATGGGCCCTGCATTTCCTGCGGACGCTGCCTTGACGTTTGCCCGCTTGGGTTAGAACCCAATCAGATCTCGCTTTACACCGAAGCGGGACTCGCCCTTGAAACCCTCCCGTTTGGAACGCGCGATTGCTTTGAATGCGGTTCCTGCGCTTACGTTTGTCCGGCCAAGCGGCCGCTTACGCAGTTCATCCAAATCGCCAAGTCGGCGCTGATGCGCAAGACGGCACTTGGCATTGCCGTTCGCCCCGGAGGTCCTCATGGGTGAACGACGCCTGTTATTGCAGCCTGGCCCGCATCTGCACGACACCCTGTCCACCCGTGAAATCATGTGGTGGGTGAGCGCTTCGATCGCCCCGGCCTTTCTCTTTTCGCTATGGGTGTTCGGCCTTCAGGTCCTTTGGCTTATCATCTCAGGCATCGCCGGTGCACTCGCAGGCGAATACCTGGTCAACAAAGGTCGCGGACAACACCCGACGCTCAAAGACGGCAGCGCTGTACTCACCGGGCTTCTTCTGGTGGGGACGTTGTCTCCCGGACTTCCGCTGTGGATGCCGGCCATCGGCAGTTTCGCTGGCATCATCTTTGCGAAAATGCTGTTCGGTGGACTCGGTTTCAATGTCTTCAACCCGGCACTCGTCGGCCGCGCTTTTCTGATGGCCTGCTTTCCTTTGAGCATGACGACAACCTGGATCGCGCCGCGCACTGCCGGAATCCCTGATGCCGTCACCCAGGCCACACCGCTCGCCCTCGTCAAACTTCAAGGCATCGAACATGCGTTCACCACTTTGGGCGTCAACGCGTCTTACTATACCAAGCTCTTCTTGGGGCTGCGGTCTGGCTCCATCGGCGAAATTTCGGTCCTGCTCATTTTGCTTGGCGCTTTCGTGCTTGTCTGGAAAAAGATCATCAAACTGACCATTCCCCTTTCGGTCATCGCCGGACTTTTGGCCGTTTCCTTTTTTTCAGGCATTCCCCTCTTTCACCTGCTCACCGGTGGACTGTGGTTCGGCGCCTTTTACATGGCGACGGATTATGTCACCGCGCCGCTCATGCCCCGTGGACAAATCATTTTTGGCTTCTGCATTGGCGTCCTCACCGGCGTCATTCGCATCTACGGCGGTTATCCCGAAGGCATCTGCTATGCGATCCTCATTCTGAATACGCTCACGCCAGCGCTCAATCACTGGTTTCGACCGGTGCGCCCGACATGGGAAGGAGCTCCGTCATGACGACTTCACCCATCAATGTGCGCGAAATGGCGAAAATTACGATCTGCCTCACGGTGGTGTGCATCTTGGCGGGGCTCATCTTGGGAGCGGTTTTTGCTGTCACGGAACCCACACGCCTCATGCGCGCCCAGGTGGGGGAACAGCAGTTGGTCCGAAGGATTTTGGAACTCCCCGCAAATGCTGAAATTATGGAAATCCGCCGTTTTCTCTCCGAAGGACCGGATCCTCAGATTGCCTATACCCTGCAAAGCGAAGTCCGCATCTATGATGTCGAGGGCAAACTGGTGAGTGCAACTCCCATTTCCGAAAGAGCCACCGCGGAGCAGATCCTGGAAACGCGTTTACCTCACGCCCGCCGCGGTGGTCGTTTCTTCGTCGCGAAAATAAAAGACGGCTCGATCGCCGGCTATGTCACAGAGTCGGAACAATATGGATTCAAGAGTTTCATCCGCTTTTTTGTGGCCCTGACGCCGGATTTTCAGGTTCGCGGCGTCGAAGTCGTGGCGCATGAAGAAGATCCCGGACTCGGCGCCGAAATCACTCGCCCGCTTTTTAAAAACCAATTTTCAGGCAGATCTCAAGCATCACTTGAACAATTGAAGGTGGTCAAAGGCCCTCTGCCAAAGGCCATGGAAGACCTCTACCTTTCGCGAGAAAACACTATGTTTCACGATTGGTTACAAACAAATGCTCACGTACTTAAAGACGCTCGTCAGGGCCCGATTTACGGCGTCACCGGAGCCACGATCAGCAGTCAGGCGCTCGCCGATGGCGTAAAAAAAGCCGTTCATCATCTGGGAACACGTCTCACAATTATTGGGCTCACGGGAGGATCGCATGAGTGAACACCCCCCTCTCCCCCCAAAAAATCGCGAGCTCATTTGGCGCGGACTGTTTTCCGAAAATCCCGTATTTCGGCTGGCCTTAAGCCTCTGCCCTGCCGTGGCCGTCACGTCATCGATGAAAAATGGGTTTTTGATGGGCGTTGCCGTGCTCGCCGTGCAAGTGCTTTCCAGCATGACCGTGGCGATTGCACGCAATTTCATCCACGATAAGGTTCGCATTCCAGTCTACACCATCGTCATCGCCGTGTGGGTAAGCGTCATCGACATGGTCTGCGCCGCCGTTGCCCCGGAAATCTATGCACAGATTGGTTTGTACATTAAACTCATCGTGGCCTTTGCGATCATCATCTCTCGTTTGGAAGTCTTTGCCTCCAAGTTCGCGTTTCTTCCTTCGACCATCGACGGCTTTGGCATGGGCCTGGGGTTTTGCTTCGCCATGGTCCTCATCGGTGCATTTCGCGAAGTCATCGGCAATGGCAGCATCTGGGGCATCGAGCTCATTCCAATCAAACCATTGCTGCTGTTCATTCTCCCGGCCGGTGGATTTTTCACCATCGGTCTGCTTATGGCTGCCATGAATTGGATCGACGTGAAACGCGGTGGGAAACTTCCGACGCTCGGAGGTGGCCATGGCTAAAGCCCACATCATCAATCTCCATCAAGTTTTGGTGGAAACGCCAACAGCAACTACAGGTGAGTTATCATCTTTTCGACTCACCACAACGGCAGATCCCGACATCCCCTTCACCATCAGCAAGGTAGAAACTTCGGAGAAAGGGATCGTCATCACCACGGTGGAATCGCTCGCAAGCAAAGGACATTATCAGCTCAAGAATTTAGCAAGCGGCGATGTCGCCACCATCGCACCTTCACTTGTCGGCGTGCTGATCGCGATTCTCCTCTCCGCCATGTTGGTACAAAATTTCGTCTTCACTCGATATCTTGGGCTCTGCGTGTTTTTCGGGGTCAGCCGCAAGCGTGAGACGGCCATCGGCATGGGGGTTACTTTTACCATCGTCGGTGTCCTTTCGGGTTTTCTCGCCTGGGTGATCAACCAGTTTGTGCTGCATCCCTTGTCTCTCCACTTTTTACAGATCATCGTTTTCATCGGTATCATCGCGTTTTTGGTGCAGATCGTGGACGTGGTGCTCAAGAAAACACGCGCTGCGTTGCACCGCAAGTTCGGCATCTATGTCGTACTCATCACCACGAACTGTATCATCCTGGCAGTTCCGCTGCTGAATGCCATGGAAGGCCGCGGCATGTGGGAATCGCTGGCCTTGTCGCTCGGTTCCGGGTTGGGGTTTGCGTTGGCGCTCTTTTTGATGAGTTCAGCCCGCGAACGGGCTGACTTGTCACCGGTGCCAACGGTCTTTCGTGGTCTTCCCATCGCCTTTATCTTGGCCGGACTTTTCGCCCTCTCGTTTTTGGGCTTTTCCGGATTGGGGTTGTAACATGGATCTCCTGCACGTCGCCATCTGGAGTACGGTCGTCTTCGGGTTGCTGGGCATATTCTTCGGTTTTATGCTCGCAGCGACCGCGCGGCGTTTTTTTGTGCCGACAAATCCGGTGGTCGATAACGTCCGAAGTCACCTTCCTTCGGCAAACTGCGGCGCCTGTGGATTTGCCGGATGCCAGGCCTATGCCGAAGCCGTAGTCGATGAATCGCAGGTCTCACCGAGCTTGTGCGTTCCCGGCGGCAAAGAGGTCGCAGGTTTCATCGCTGAAGCCACGGGCAAGAAACCCGAGGCCGTCGCTGCTCGCATCGTCGTGCTGCGTTGTCACGGCACCACGGCCTATGTCCAAGAAGAAGCCAATTACGCCGGCATTCGCAGCTGTCAGGCCGCACACCTCGTCTTTGGTGGCCCGCGCGCCTGCAAAAATGGATGCCTGGGCTTGGGCGATTGCGTCCGCACTTGTCCGTTCGACGCCATGCACATCAGCGCAAAAGGCATCGTCGAAATCGACATCGATAAATGCACGGGCTGCGGGATGTGCGTTCCGGCCTGCCCAAAAAATATTTTGGAACTCTACCCGCGTGAACGCCGGGTGGAACTCGCTTGCGTTGCGAGAGAAAAAGCTTCAGCCGTACGCGCCAAGTGTCTCATCGGCTGCACCACGTGTCAGAAATGTGTCAGCGCCTGCCCAGCCAAGGCTGTCAGTTGGAATGGAAGCACCATCTTGATCGATCACGCCGCCTGTCTGGCCTATGGACCCAATTGTCATGAGGCCTGCGTCGATATCTGCCCCACGTTTGTCTTGCATCGCGGTGGTGGGGTCCCCCTGCCCGAAGAACTCGCACATCCTCCAGTCGCTGGAGCCAAGGAGAATAATTTATGACTCGCAATCAACTGCATTTGGCCTTGATCGGCAGCGGAGGCGACGGGGTCGTCGCGTCGGCGACCATGATCATGCAAACCGCCGCCAGAATGGGGCTCTACGGCATCATGACGCAGAGCTATGGGCCACAAATCCGTGGCGGTGAATCCGCCGCCTATGTTTCGGTGAGCACGGATCCCATCGCCGTCGTCGGCGACCACAAAGATCTGGTCGTCTGCTTCCGCTTCAGCGACGTGAATCCCTTCCGTCAGGAAGTGGCCATGGCCGCAGATGTTACTCTGTTGCATCCCAAAGAGGAACAAGCCGATCTTCCGGAAGTCTTGAAGGCCAAAAACCTGCGGCGCATTCCCGTTCCGTTCCAGGAACTCCTTGCGGCTGAAGGACTTCCTGAGATTGCCAAAAACGTCATGGTCTTTGGCATCATCCTGCAGGCCTTAGGCTGGCAAAAGAAATACGGTGAAGATTGCATTAAAGATATTTTCAGCCGTAAGTCTGACGCCGTCATCTCGGCGAACTTACGCGCCTTTGACATCGGTTATCATCATCTCAAAGAAAAGATCTCCCTCCCAACGCTTTCGCCAAAACAGGTCGTCAAGCGCGAACTCATCAGCGGCAACGAACTCTGCGCTCGGTCTGCGGTCGACGCCGGATGTCGGTTTTTCGCCGGCTATCCGATCACGCCCTCGTCGGAGATCATGGAGACCATTTACGATCTCTTGCCCAAAGTCGGCGGCAAACTCTTGCAGGCTGAAGATGAAATCGCTGCCATCGGCATGGTGCTCGGCGCGAGCTTCGGCGGCGTTCCAGCGATGACCGCCACAAGCGGCCCAGGACTCTCGCTCATGACGGAAATGATGGGCATCTCCAGCATGACGGAAATTCCAGCGGTGATCGTGGATTGCCAGCGCGTGGGGCCCTCCACAGGCATTCCATCGCGTGCCGAACAATCCGACCTGTGGCACGCCCTGTACGCCGGCCACGGCGATGCTCCTCGCGCGGTGCTCGCGCCCATGGACGTCCCGTCTTGTCATCGCACCATGTTCCAGGCCTTTCACCTGGCGGAAACGTATCAACTTCCCGTACTCGTGCTCTCCGACGCCATTATCGCGCAGTCGCAGCAGATCATCGATAACCTTGAAACCACGGGCCTCCCCCAGGGGAAACGTCAGACATTCCAAGGAAACGGTGGATCGCCGTATCTCCGCTTCTCGCTCGCGCACACCAACGATCCCGGTTGGAATGGCGTCAGCCCCATTGCCCTCCCCGGAACGCCAGGAACCATGCACACCATCGCCGGCATCGAGCACAACGAGATGGGAAAAATTTCTTCCGACGCCAAACAGCATGAGATCATGAACCGCAAACGCTTCCGAAAACTGGATTATCTCGCCGAGGAAACCGCTTCCTGGTTCCATATTTTTGGCAATCCCACTGCGAAACATCGCGTCGTGGCCTGGGGCAGTGTAGCCTCTGTGTTGGAACGCTACGTGACCACACACAAAGACATGGCGCTCTTTGTCCCAGAAATCCTCTCACCCTTCCCGATCGCTGCACTGCAAGATTTCTTGGCCGGAGCCCGCCGCTCCAGCATCGTGGAACAAAACTTCCAGGGGCAGCTTTATCATTATCTCCGTAGCCTCGGCACCATCGACGGAAAGACAGAGAAAATCTGCCGTTCCGGAGGACTGGCATTTTCAAACGATGAATTAGATCGGCTCTTTCAAGAAGGAGGCGCATGATGAACGACCTGAATACCATTCAACGAAAACCAACGGATTATCGCAACGAATACAAACCCGTCTGGTGCACGGGCTGCGGCGACTATGCAGTGCTCAAAAGTTTCACGCGCGCCTTTGCTAAACTCAATATCCCCAATGAACGCATCGCCGTGGTCTCGGGCATCGGCTGTTCCAGCCGCCTTCCCGGGTACCTCGACACCTATGGTTTCAACACCCTGCACGGCCGCGCACTGCCGATCGCCCAAGGGCTCAAGGCCGCGCGACCGGACCTCACCGTGCTCGCCTGCGGCGGCGACGGTGACTGCTTCGCCATCGGCACCGGACACTTTCCGCACGCCATTCGCCGCAACCCCGACATCACGTATGTCGTCATGGATAACTCGATCTATGGCCTCACCAAAGGTCAGGCGTCACCAACCACAAGCCGCGCCTTCAAAGAACAAAAGGGCCTGATCGGCGTCGAGGAACCGCCGGTGAATCCAGCGTACTTCGCGTTCTCCATGGGCGCACCGTTTGTCGCGCGCACGCATGCGGGCAACATGGCCGAACTTTCGGACCTCATCGCCCAAGGGATTCAATACCCGGGCTTTGCGTTCATCCATTGCCTGTCGGTGTGCGTGACCTATCAAGGTCGCGGCTTTCAGGAAGAGATCGATCGCCACGTCCACGCCACCCCGGCGAATTACAACCCCGGCGACGAGCGAGCGGTGTTTGATCTGCTGCGCAGCGACCCCTTTGCCATGGGCGTGCTCTACAAGAAGCCGCTTGATGAAGCGGCATTTGATGGAAATCGTGACGTGCCCGTAGAATGATATAACACACAGTATAATCATCCTTGACCCCTCGTGGACCATCACATAGGAACGCGGCCTATGAAACCACGCGTACGTTTTGCACCATCCCCCACAGGACACCTGCACATCGGCGGTGCCCGCACGGCCCTCTTCAACTGGCTGTTCGCGCGCCACACCGGCGGTACCTTTGTGCTGCGCATCGAAGACACCGATGTTGAACGTTCCACCAAAGAATTTGAACAGTCGATCCTCGACGGCATGACCTGGCTTGGCCTCGACTGGGATGGCGAACTCGTTTATCAGTCGCAGCGCCTGGAGCTGTACAAACAACACGTTCAAAAGCTATTAGATTGCGGCCACGCCTATCGCTGCACCTGCACGCCCGAAGAACTCGAAGCCAAGCGCGCCGCTGCCACTGCCGCCAAACAAAAACCCAAATACGATGGCACGTGCCGCAACCGTCCTGCAGATCCCAGCAAGCCGGCGGCGATCCGCTTCAAAGCGCCGCAGGAAGGCACGACCACGTTTCACGATCTCTGTCGCGGGACGATCTCGTTTGAAAACACTGAGCTCGATGATCTGATTATCGCCCGCAGCGACGGCACGCCGACCTATAATTTTACTGTCGTCGTCGATGACGTCACCATGCAGATGACCCACATCATCCGCGGCGACGATCACATCAACAACACGCCGCGCCAGGTTTTGCTGTATCAAGCGCTCGGCTACCCCGTCCCTGAATTCGCGCACCTGCCGATGATTTACGGCCCGGACAAAAAGAAACTCTCCAAGCGCCATGGTGCGACATCGGTCTTTGAATTTAAAGACATGGGATTTCTGCCCGACGCCATGCTCAATTATTTGGCGCGCCTCGGCTGGGCGCACGGCGATCAGGAAATTTTCACGCGCGATGAACTCATTCAGCATTTCGATCTGTATAAAGTCCACTCCGCACCGGCGATCTTCGATATGGAAAAATTGCGCTGGGTGAACAGCCAACACTTGGCCAAGAAATCCATCGAAGAAATTGTTGAAGGCACGCGACCCTTTTTAGAAGCGCGCGGGCTGACGATCACCGACACTGCATATGCCGCCAAGGCCATCGGCTCGGAACGCGAGCGCGGACGCACGTTTGTCGAACTCGCGGACGCTTCGGAATTTTATTTTCGCGATGACGTGAATTTTGACGACGCCTCTGTCCAAAAATGGCTGAACGCCGACGGCAAAGTTTTACTGCAGAAAATCCGCGATCGCCTGGCACCGCTTGAATCCTTCACCGAAGCATCGATCGCCGAAATCTTTAAGGCGCTCGTCGCTGAAACCGGCCTCAAGATGGTGAATCTTGCCCAACCCATCCGCGTGGCCCTGACCGGCACAACGGTAAGCCCAGGCGTTTATTTGGTGCTGTCGATTTTGGGCAAAGACCGCGCACTCAAGAGAATTGATCGCGCGCTCACGCTGGCAACATAACAAGTAACGGGGGAAGGAGATGGCATGTTTATTTCCCTGAGAACCCCGCTCCCACCGACGCAGCTTCCTTTTTCACCGGCACAGATAACCGCAATTCATACCGTTCATGATCTTTTCTCTCATCGAGTACGCATCTTTGAACGAAACGGTCCGGAAAAAGTGCAAGGATGCATCCTTCTCGGAGAGGTTCATCGAAAACACGAGCGTACAAAACTCGATTTCGAATTCGCTTTTCCAGAAGGAGTCGCGCTTGAATGCTACAATCCGTTGCAGACCTGGGGATATCGATGTTGGGGACCGGTAAAACGTGTTTTCTTCGGTCAAGAAAGACGACTTCTTCCTTACGGAAAAACCATCTCCCCTGCTTCAAAAGATCTCGACCTTGAATATCAGCATAAGCCTGACCTTCACGAACATGTGTCAAGTTTGATCGGACCATTGGCACCTTGTTTAGCAGGCGTATTTGGAATGGAAATTTTGTCGTGGTTAGGACTGTCTCGCCACATATTATTATCAAGCACCTCTCTTTTCGCCCTCGCAGGAGTCAGCACTTGGTTCTTTTGGGGAGGTATAGTGTCCCAGGCTCTTCCCGGCCCTCCTTTTTTCCGGCGGCTTCTCTCTCCATTAGGTGGCGACACCTTCAGCCGGGATCGAACTATGGCGCGAAATATAAATAATTTTTTAGCAGAAGAGCCGAAACGCAGCCTTCTTCCCGCAATCGTCGGACGTGCACACATGGCAGGCATCGCGCATTATCTGACCAAACACCATGGCTTCACCGAAGTGGCGTTGCCCGCCAAAGAAAATACATGATCCTACCGATCACACATCTTCCGTTGACTGCTTCTCAAGGAGCTTGGTTGCAATTCATGAACCAGCTCCCTATTCACACCGTTCGGCTGTTTGAGAGGGGAGCCCCTCGCGGATGGGAAGGCTGTGCATTGCTCGGCGAACAGCATCACACGTATAAAGATGAAAAAGGTGTCCTCGATTTAGCATTCCCTTTTCACGCTAAGGAAGCCCATGATCCTCGAAAACCCATTGGCTATCGTATCTTCCCATCGTTTCACGCCATTCTTTCAGGCGAAGGCCTGACGGCCAGCGCCAAATACAGCGCAGAGCACGCTGAATTGCAGGAAATAGCTCGAGACAACTTGAGGCTCTTGGCTGAAATTGCTCCAAGAAGCGACGCCATATCCCCGAATGAAAGACAAGACTTTGAGCTCATGCGCCGACAAGCAGAAAACATCCTCTCAGGAAAATATGTGCATGATTTTTTTACGCTGGACCTTGAATACAGGCACTCGCCCAACGTAACGGAACACATTGGCAGCGTTGTCGAGCCTTTGCTTTATTGGGGACCCTTCGTCTTAGTCTCAACCAGAATCGTTAGCACTCTCATTGGCTATCCCATCATTCCTTCCTTATTTCCGGAAATATTTCTCGCTGCTTGTCTGTGTGTATTTTTAGGAGATGCAATGATCTGGAATCGCGGTTTTGCCCCTTTGGGGGCTAAACGGTTCATAAGCCCACTGTATGCATTTCACCATGCCCGTGAGGTGACGATGGCACGAAATATTCATGATTTCATCGAAGAGCGGACAGATAATGAAGTTCTTTTAGCAACGGTGGGGAGATCCCATGTCGCGGGGATCGCTCACCTGCTCACAAACCGTCACGGCTTCACCGAAGTGGCGTTGCCCGCGATGAATTTGAAATGAATTAGTAGATTTTCAACTTGCTGACGTGCAGACCTTTTGACGTCCAGCCCACGTCATATCCCACGCGCAGGCCACGCTTGAGGGATTTTTTATCCTTGGGCCCAACGACATCGAGTTCAGCCAAAGAAAAAGAGATGTGCTCACCGCGAACATTCTCAAGGAGACCAAATCCCTGCCGGGGATAATATTTGATGATCGTGCCTTTGGAGAAAGCATCTTGTTCGTCCACCATCTGCACCTGCGCCACTTCACCGAGTCGATGCAGGACCGGGAGCCAATTGCACGATCTTTTCTGTACTGATTGCGCGTCCATCACTTCTCCTTTTTTACTTCCTGATCTGCCGGCGGCCGATGTTGAATGTATTTATTCCCCCGGCTGGCGCGACGATTTTCTGAAACCGTTTTTGCTTTTGCTTTCTTCGGATTCACCAGAGGTTCCAACTGCATCATCTGGCGCCGCTCTTCCACCTCATGCACACGGACCTGCGCCGGCGCCAGGCTGTCGCCCTTCACGATCGAGGGCTTGACAAAGACCATCAGCTCCGTGTTTTCAAGCCTTTTATCTTTGGAACGGAAAAGATTGCCCATGATGGGAAGTCGGGAAAAGCCCGGAACGCGCTTGTCTTGGATATTCTCTGAGAATTTGGACAACCCGCCAATGACCGTGGTTTCGCCATCTCTGACGAGCACCGTCGTCTGGGCCGTATTGTCGATGATCGTCGGAATCCCCTGCACGGCCCGTGAAAAGTCGGGCTGCGACGTGATGGCCGAAATCGTGAGTTTCACGTAATGATTCTGCGAAATCTGCGGCGTCACATTGAGTTCCACGCCGGTCTCGACTTCCTGCAATCCAGCTCCGCCCGATCCCCCTGAGGCAGCACTGCCCTCTGTTCCGATGTTGATATTGCCGGCAGCATTGATCAGCAGTTTGGTCCCGCTGCGAATTTTGGCGGACATACCGTTGGAGGTCACGATCGACGGGTCAGAGATGACGTAGACATCACCCCGCTGTTCCGCAGCCGACAATTGGATATCCAGATTCGAACCATCGGCGATGCGACCGATGACCAGGCCAAGGCCACTGGTGGGACTCGTCGCCGGGAAATTCGTCATCAGCGTTCGCCCGCTATCGGCCGTACCAACGGCGTTGACGCCCTGAATCGCCACGCGGCTGCCGGGAGGCGTAAAGCCCCATTGAATACCGAGCGCGCGGCTAAAGCTCCGGGTCGATTCCAAAATCTTCGCTTCGATCAGCACTTGAGAAT
>JACQOX010000107.1 GCA_016202335.1 Deltaproteobacteria bacterium | reverse complement strand
CTGGAATTGCCAAACACTATTCCCCCGAAGAACTCGTGGGAAAAAAAGTGGTGGTCGTCGCCAATCTGAAACCCGTAAAACTCCGCGGCGTCGAATCCCACGGCATGCTGCTCGCCGCTTCCGACGAAACCACAGTCTCTATCCTCACCCCTTTCAAAGACGTCGCGACGGGTTCGAAAGTAAAATAAAGGTCAGGAGTTGTTTTTCAAACGCTACCTCGTCAGGCATCTGCTGTGATTCAAAATAGCTGATATTTTTTTTAAGCTGCGCAATGAGTTTTTCGCGCGCGGCTTCACTTTTTTCATTGTCACGCGACATCAGAAAAGATGCGGCTGCAAAGCGCGCATCGTCATCATCGGCCATCCAGGTGCCGACACCGGCATTTCCGGCGAGTCCCGCAAAGGCGACATACAACGGCGACAACGCATCTGGCGCAAGATGAGAGCGAAGGTTGGAAAGTCGCTTTAATACGACTTCAACGGTCCGGTGTCGAGCCGTGCTGATCATGGTCTCCAAACGCATCATTGTTTTATCATCCTGCTCCGATGGTTGCGACTGCAAACGGGCGAGCGTTGCACTTCGCAGAATCTGAGAGATGGGAGCCCACTCCCCTCTTTCTTCAACCCACAGATAGGGAGCGAGTTTTTTCGCCGCTTCCAGACGACGATCCTGTGCGCGTTTCCCGCCGATATCGCGCACGGAAAAATCTTTTACCAGATAGCGCATGAGTCCCACCAACATGGGATTCCAACGCAGGCGATACAACCAATCGCGTTCGATTTCTTTTTTTGATTTTTTCTCTTCTGGTTTTTGAATGTCTTCCAAAAGTTCGCGATTGAAGAGGTCGACGTAATAATCAGCCTGGGTCGCGCGCCAAACGATGGGATCGATCCCCGCATCGTAGCGCTGACAATCGGCATCCCCCAGCGTGTCTTCATCGGTGCAAAACACCGGCAGGTACATGCTCTTCCGCTTTTCATCATCGACGGCATATCCCCAGCGAATGGCAGCACGATCGTATTCTCCAGGTCCTTCCATACGAATTTCGTCTTCGAAAATAAGGTAATCCATGACCGACGATGAAGGCAGCAAACCGTTGATAGATCGCTTTCCGCCCATGATGACACTGTCGACGTCCCGTTTATTTTCTTGGGATGCAATCTGCGTGGAAAGGCTGCCTCCGAAATTGTGCCGCAGTCCCAGAACGTGGCCGATTTCATGCATCGCCACACCCTTCACCACCCGCTGCATGAGCGGCAGAATGCGATTTTCTGGAATCTCCCCCGAAGCCATGCGTGAGAGCATCGCGGTCATGCTGGCATCGGGCTCATAGCCTTCGCAAAGAGAAGCTGTTTCAAATCCTTTCAACCCCAAGAGCGGCGACGTTGGTTTTTCTTCCAGGGCATTCCCCTTGGTCGCTTCAAGAAATTTGAGCATGCGCTCAGCATCGCGGCGGTTGGCGACCGCCCACCCGGAAAAGAAAATGACATTGCCGTGCAGCACTTCGCTGGACATCGGGTGCAGATGCCAATCGGCCCGGGCCAAGACCGCATTCTCTCCGGCGTCAAGCCATTGAAACACGTTGTAGCGCGGATCTCCGATGAGCGTTCCTTCGGGCGCTATTTTTGCCTGCACGACACGTCGACCAAAGGCATCATTCCAGGCTTCGATCCCATCGCGGATGGCATGGCGGAATTCTTTCGGCGTATTGGGAGAGATGGAAAAAATGATCGGCTGCGTGGTATCCCAACGGGCGATAAATTGTTGGGCTTCGGTGCTTCCGGTTTTGTAGACCGGCGGACTCAAAAAATAACCCACCTGCCAGGGTTCTTCTTCGGGCGCTCGCACAGGATCAAAACTTGGCTCGCGGTCGGGCATAAAAGCATAAGAAAGCGTTACCGTGGCGGGATAGCCTCCGCCCAATTGCGCCACGTGGTAAAACCCGAACACATCGTCTTGAGCGATGGGATCACGCAGATACGACGCTGTCACAGGGGCTGCAATGTCCCAATCGTCCTGACTCGATGCTGGGACTTGAATGATGAGGTTCTCAAATCCTTTTTTGAAATCGATGAGCAAACGATCCGCGGTTTTTTCGCGGACGGGAAATTCGGCGATGATTTTCTCCGGTTGATACGGCGCAATGACGCTGTGCCCTTCCATCGGCTGCATCAGAAAAACACTGGAACCCTGCTCACGAAAAAACACCTGTTTGGCGCCAAATGAAGTCGTGACCCCGGTTGGCGTCGAATCGGTGACGACCGTTGGCAAAAAGAGCAGTGGCGCTTCGAGGAGCGCACGATCGAGGGAAAGCATCAGATCGTCGGACATTTCCATTGCGGATTTGCTCGCAACTGATCCTGACAAAAATTGTGATGGCGGTGTGAGAGCAAATTGCTTGGCAAAATTCTGAGCATGAGCCAACGACGATGAGCACAAGAACAACCCCAAAAGGCCAATAGACAATCGTTTCATGACAAGCCTCCTCGCTTCCCCTTATCTATCGGCATTTTTTAGCGAAAGTTGCTAGCTATTTTTGACGTCAAAAAGAAAGGTCATCAAGATCGGGAATAGCATCATCCACCGGCCCTTCCGGTTCTTGGCGAGGCTTAGCACGGCTTGGAGCAGGCTTGGAGAAACCGTGGCGATAAAGCGGCAGGTCGTCGCTGTTGCTCTGCACCACTTCGATGTGATGCCGGGATTGGGCTTCCCATTTGCGAAGCGCTTTTTCGAGCAGCGGCTGATTCACCGACCAGATGAGATTGTGTTCACCTTCGATTTTCTGTTCGGAAAAAAGACGATAGCCGATGGAGAAAACTTGAAAACCGCTTTCGTCCGGACCACCCCACACCACCAAGCTCGCCGGCTCCTGGATGTGCAGGCGCACCGGCATGTCGGGATTAAACTGCGTCCGCAAAAATCCCACGATGCTTAAATTCAACCTGAGCACCCACATCGGTTCTTTAAGCCCCTTCATGATGAGCATGAGCTCATCGAGAAAGGTCATCTGATTGAGATTCTGCCGCGTGATTTGTTGTTTGGCGTTGTAGGTCGAAATTTCGAGATTGTCGGGGACCACGATCCCAAAAAAGGAACGCAGAAAATTGAAGACCTGTTCAAAAAACCAGACGTTCGTTTCTTCGGCGTTCATCTTGCGAAAATCGACGCGGGCATTGAACCCCCAGCTGCCGATGACGTGCTGATGAAGGGATAATTGACGATGGAGGTCGTCGAGGCCTGTGGGAATGCGATTCGGATCTGCCATATTTTTATGGTACCCACTTTTGGCAAAGACTCAAGAACTGACGTTATGAAGTATTACGACAGTTCGTAGCGCAGCTCATGCTGTGGCCACACGATGCGAACGACAACCTTGCGGTGCGTATCCGCCGCCAAGAAGCCCCAGCAGAAGGCCAGGCGTTCTAATTGAACTTCCGGCACCGTGGCTTCGGAACGGCCCAACACAATTTCTTGAATTCCCAATTCATAAGCGACTTTCGCCACCGCAAAGATGGGATCGGGCGCCGGAACCACAATGGGAATCACGTGTGCGCCATATTTTTCGGCCACGGAAACAACGTTGGTCAGCAACACCTGATCCTCAGAGTGAATCTCGTGTTTTTTCTCGAATGCAAGTTTGCCTTCTTGAGACACGGAGTGGCGATCAATGGTCAGGACAATCACGTCTGTCTTGGCAGGGTCTTCGCGCTCAAGCGTCTTGCGCAGTTGATAGAGATGCAGAGGATCGCGCACGGCGACGAGCACCCGTCTTTCATGGATGCAGCCGCAGGCTTCGGCCGTCACTTCTCCTTCAAAGCGGAGGTTCACCTGTTCCACGTGCGTCTGTCCTGTTTTCTGCAAACGCTTTTGGAAGCGTTCGGAAATGTTCAGCAACACAAAGAAAAAAATCATGAAGCTCATGCCCCAGGTCGTGGCAATGGTCTTGGTCACAAAGTTGGTCACGCCGATAAAAAAGAGCACTGCGGCCGTAAAAATAAGCATTAGCGGGATTTCCACGGACCCAATCCGGATGTTGAGCGGTACCTTCCAATCGCGCGGACTTTTGTCTTTGAATCGAAGGATCGCGACCGAAAGCGTCGCAAAGACAAAACTCCAAATAACACCAAAGGCGTAGGCTTCACCGAGGAGCAGCACGTCTCCACGGCAGAGGATGATGGTCACAAGCTGCGCCAAGGCAACAGCTGTGATAATCCGCGACGTTGTGCCATACCGCGCATGCGGGCGACGCACCCAACCGACTAACACGCCATCTTCGGCAACGCGCGAAAGCACGCTGTTGGCGCCGACGATTGAAGTATTGCAGGCACCCGCCAAAATGAGCGTTCCGACGATCACCACCACACCTTGAAAGAGAAGCCGCAAGGATCGCGGCCCCACGAGATACATGACCAGTCCGGACATGAGATTGTCGTAATATTGTGATCGAACATCATCGGGAATGATCATGACCGCAAAAAACGAGCAGATTGCCGTAAATACGAAACTCCCTAAAAAAATAATCATCGCCGCCCGGCGTAAATTTTTAAGCTTTGGTTTTCCAATTTCGCGATAGACCTGAGCCAGCGTTTCCTCGCCACTCATGGCAAGCACCGCATGGCTGATGGCGATGATCACCCCGATGGCACCAACAGTCTTTGCCCAGGCAAATCCCTTGAGCCAACCCAGATGAGCTTCATGAATTTCCGGCGTCAGCGGTGGAAGCGGCTTGGGATCGAGAAATAAAGTGAGCAAACTCCACCCCACGAGCGTGATCACCATGACCGTCGTGATTTTCATGATCGCCAAAGCTTTTTGACTCGATTCATGAATACCGATGATATTTTTTCGCCAAAAATAAAAAACAATCGCCGCAGCAATAGCCATGGCCATGACATTGGGGGGGAATTGCAAAGGAAGATCAAACTGCCTCAAAAGATCATTGATGAATCCTGCGGCATATTGCCCCGCAGAGACAGCGCTGATAGGACCCGTGAGGATGTAATCAAAAATGAGGGCAGAAACGGCAAGTTTCGCGAGGGTGCTTCCCATCGCGGCTTTCACTACGCGATACACCCCAGCACGCACAAACATGCCGCAAGATTCAATATAAACACTGCGCACCAAATATGAAAAAAACATGATGAACATGATGAACCAGGGCGCAGCCTTGCCCACGGATTGCTCAACGATGCCCCCGATGTAATAGGCCGTGGAAGAGATGTCGCACATGACGAGCGATGCTGCCCGCCAATAGCTGATGAAAGAAAGCATAGCCGTCGTAATAACGACTGCCGTTGCCGACTTGCGATAAGGCGCCATTTGGTCATTCATATTATTCTTTGTCGATCTGTCGTTCGCGCTTCTGAATGCGCGCAAAAATCTGTTGTGGGGTTTTGAGGTCGGCAATGTCTGCCACGAGTTGAGGGTCAGAAAACACAGCGGCGATGCGCGCCAAGAGTTTCAAGTGCTTTCCAAACTCTTTTTCCGTGGTCGACGAAAAGAACAAAAAGAAAAGATGGGCTTCGAGCGGTGCGAATCCACCTTCATCTTGAATTCCGGCTGGAGAAATTCCTAAAATCATCACGATATCGTTGACGTCCGGAATGCGGGCATGAGGAACAGCAATGCCCATAGGAAGAAACGTCGAAGAAGATTTTTCGCGTTCTTCAATGGCGTGCAGGAGTTTTTCGGAATCAGACAGTTGTTCTCGTTGGCAGAGAGCTGCCACCAATTCGGCGAAGGCGTGCTTTTTCGTCGTGGATTGCAGAGGAACAATGATCGACTCTGGTTTCAGGTAATGTGCAAGTTGCATAATTTTAAAAAAGTGTCGGGAGCGCTATCATAGCTCGACGAACAATGTCAACGAGCGCTAACTCTTTGTTTTTAAATAAAAAACCCCGAAGCTGTTGCTTCGGGGTTCTAGGGGGAATGGCTCTTTCACTCCGTTTCAAAAATATGATCTATTTGCTCGGCGAGCTCAGACTCTTCAGAACTCTGGGCAATGGCCAACTCTTTGATGATCAGCGTCCGGGCGGTATCCAGCATTTTTCGTTCGCCGAAGGACAATTCTTTTTCGTGACGAAGCAACATGAGGTCGCGCAGAACTTCAGCGATTTCGTAAATCGAACCGGTTTTAATTTTGTCCATGTACTCGCGATAACGACGATTCCACGTTTGCTCGCAGATTGAAATGTCGCGTTCTTTGAGGATGTCGTAAACGATGTCGACTTCCGACGTGTTGATGACTTCGCGAAGGCCAACGTTCTTCACGTTGCCGGTGGGCACCATGATGGTCATGCCGCTGTCGAGAATCTTGAGGATATAAAACTTGTGTTTATTTCCAGCGATCTCTCGCGTTTCAATGGAATGAACCCGGCCAACACCGTGTGCCGGATAGACCGCCATGTCTCCTACTTTGAACTCGCGATTGAGCATCGAACGCGGTGTTTCTACCCTTCCCATATTTCCTCCCTTTTATTTTCGCTGAAGACGAGCAGCGCCTTCATCAAAAAATAACTAACATTTCAAATACTTACACCTATTTTTCATTTTGAACAAAACAGCCTATAGCATATCCGTCTTCCCATCGTCAACGCACAACACCTTGTTTTCTAAATGCTTTTATCTATCAACCACTAACCGCTCTTTTCTTCATTCGCTTCTTTGATGAAGCGCTATTTTTCTCAACCACACGAATTCTTTTCCAGAATTTATTGACACTCTCCTCACCCTTCTTTATTCACCTCGCTCACTTGTTCGTGGGCGTTTCAAAAAGAGCCAGATGCGAGGCGACTGCGAGTGAGCGACCGGAGCGTACATGGAAGTACGTGAGGATCGCGAACGAGCAGACAACAAAGCAGCTGGCCTTTTTCAAACGCCCACCTCCAAGGGCAGGTAGCTCAGTCGGTAGAGCAG
>JACQOX010000112.1 GCA_016202335.1 Deltaproteobacteria bacterium | reverse complement strand
TTTTTACGGAGGACATTCGCAATGCTCAAGCGTCTCTTTGATATTCTTTTTTCAGCGGCTATTCTCATTGTGCTGAGTCCCGTGCTTCACATCATTCTTTTTCTGGTGTGGTATCAAGACCGCGAGTCGCCATTTTATATCGCTCCGCGGGTGGGTAAAGATGGAAAACCCTTCAAGATGATCAAGGTCCGTTCGATGATCGTGGGGGCCGATAAGACCGGGGTGGATTCCACGGCCGGCGATGACAAACGCATCACCGCGATTGGCAAGTTCGTTCGCACCTGGAAGGTCGATGAAATCATGCAGCTGTGGAATGTCGTGGCGGGCGACATGAGCCTTGTGGGCCCGCGCCCCAATGTGCCGCGCGAAGTCGCACTCTACACGGAAGAAGAAAAGAAGTTGCTGTCCGTGCAACCCGGGATGACCGATTTCTCTTCTATCGTTTTTTCCGATGAAGGCGACATCCTGCATGGAAAACCAGATCCTGATTTGGCGTATCATCAACTCATCCGTCCTGGCAAAAGCCGATTGGGCCTCTTGTATATCAAATGCCAAAGCCTTTGGATCGATCTGGCCATCATCGTGCTCACCGTGGTTGCCCTCATTGATCGCTATTCCGCGCTTCGCGGTGTCGAATTTTTGCTGAAAAACCCACGTGTTGCGGCCGATGCGGAGCTCATTGAAATTGCCGCGCGCCGCAAGGAACTGCAGCCCTTGCCACCTCCAGGTGCTACGGAAATCGTGCAATCGAGAGCCTAGTCTATGCGACCATACGTTCGTTTCGCCATTGTCCTCTTGAATGATATCGTTTGGCTGTTCGGCTGTTATTTTGCGGCGGCCTACCTGGTCGGAGCTTCGCCCCAGACTCACATCGGCAAAGAATTCCTGATTTTTTGTCTGACCATTCCGGCGATGCTGTTTCTGTACGCCTATTACGGCCTCTATCGGACAAGTCTTCGCTACGCCAGCGTCAGCTTTGCCATGTCGATCCTCAAAGCCACGTTTTTCGGAGCGCTCATCGTCGTGGCCGGATTTTTTTCAAATCATCTCTTAGTCGGCAATCAGCGGATGATCACGTTTTGGATGCTGTCGATTCTCACCATCGGCGGCAGCCGCTTTGCGGTGCGTTACTATCAAGATTGGAACCAGCGGCGGTGGGGTGGTGATGGCCGCCGGGTGCTCATCTACGGCGCGGGAGACATGGGGATCCTGGCGCTCCGCCAGCTTTTGCTGGAAAAGACCTTGAAATATGCGCCGATCGCCTATCTCGATGACAACGTTCAAAAACACGGGCGCACGATTCAGGGGATGCAGGTGCTTGGCGACCTTCGTGAACTTGAACAAGTGATTGATGAACATCGCATCGAAGAACTGGTTGTGGCCATCGCTTCGCTTCAGGGGGAAACGCTCCGCAAGATCGTCAAACGCTGCCGCGAAAAAAATATCGCCTGCCGCATTTTGCCGGGATTTTCCCGCATGCTCGAGATCGAGCCGCGCATGCGTCACGTGGAGCTGGCCGACCTGATGCGCCGTGCGCCGCGCGATCTGAATAAAGACATGATGCGTGCTTATCTCTCCGGAAAAAGGATTTTGGTAACCGGTGCGACCGGTTCCATCGGCAGTGAAATCGTTCGCCAGGCGCTGAAATTTGCACCGGCGCAAATTTTTGCCTTTGATCAATCAGAATACGGCCTTTACGCCCTTCGCGAAGAACTCGGCGACGAGCACATTTCGTATCATCTGGGCGATGTCTGCGATGAAGCAACGGTCAAACGTTTGATGGAATCATACGCTCCCGAAATCGTTTTTCATGCGGCCGCCTACAAACACGTGCCCATGCTCGAAGCCAACCCCATTGCGGCGATCTGGAACAACGTCTGGGGCACGAAGAACGTCATGGCCTGCGCCGATCGCTCAGGCGTCAAAAGTTTTGTGCTGATTTCCACGGACAAGGCTGTGCGACCCTTGAGCATCATGGGTATGTCCAAACGCCTCGCGGAAATTCTGGTGCAAAACTACAATCGCAAAAGTGCGACCTCTTTCATGGCGGTGCGATTTGGCAATGTGTTGGGAAGCTCGGGCAGCGTGGTCCCAAAATTCCTTGAACAGATCAACAAAGGCGGTCCCGTGACGGTGACGCATCCCGATGCCACGCGCTATTTCATGCTGACGGACGAAGCGGTGCAGCTCGTGTTGCAGGCAGCATCCATCGGTCAGGGTGGAGAAATTTTTATCCTCGACATGGGCAAGCCGGTGAAGATCGCCGAAATGGCGGAAGAGCTGATTTATCTCATGGGCCGCCAGCCGCATAAAGACATTGCCATTGAATTCACCGGTCTTCGTCCCGGCGAAAAAATCTTTGAAGAGCTGTATCACGAGGAAATTGAAGAACGAACCTCGTTTCAAGACATCACCATCGGCCGTGAAACGATCCTTGAATGGGATGCCCTGGAAGAGAAGCTTTCTGAACTGCTTGTTGCGACGAGAGAAGGTGATGTTGAAAGGGTCTTTCGCTTGACCCAGACCATGGTCACGCGGAGCGCCATGAAAAAGGTCCAGCTTGAACCGTTAACGCTTTCTGCACCGGTGAATCTCCCCCCACCAGAAATCACGCTCAATTAGCGTTTAGTTGAAGGATCCGTGCTTTCCCCCGATTCTGAAGGGTCGAAGGATCTTACGCCAAGTTCTTCCAATAATCCCGAAGGCAACCGGCGATCCATTTGCGTGCGCACCGGGTGAACAACGACGGGTTGAGAGGCTTCCGCTGCTCCGTCGATCATCGATGTGCTGACATCTGTTGCTGTCACCTCACTGTGATCAAAGGGTTCTTCTGATGATCCCACAATTTCGACCATGGCGCTTGTGCTTAGTACAGGAAGAACCGGATCCGTTATGCTGTGGGCCGGATTTATTGCGGTACGCTCGGCATCAGATGACTCAAACCCAACAGGGCCACTCATTGGAGTAAATGCGATTTCACCGTATTCGGGCCCTGAGTCCGAAGGAGGCGGTTGAAAATCGCTCGCGCTTAAAAGGCGTCCCCCTTGTGGAACAGCATCGGTTGGTGGAGGAGATGCTGCAGGGGAGCGTGCAGAAACAGCACGGCCCCGTGTAGATGGAATGGGAGGAGCGTCGAGGCCTCCCAAACTTAAAGGGCGTGGTGCGGGGCTGAGAGCAAGACCTTTGGAAGGTTGAGCCATGCGTTGTGAAACCCAATCATCGAGGTCTGTTTGCTGAAAATCACCCCGCAAAAAATGTTCCATGAGTGCATCAAGAGGTTCTTTGCGCATTCGGCGCTTGATGGCTTCCAGAGGGATGTCCCAGGCCTGATTCCAAAGTTCGATCGTATGGAGCGCATGAAAAAGTTCTGAGGCAGTTGCATCCCCTTC
Organism: Deltaproteobacteria bacterium; assembly: GCA_016202335.1. Lineage (GTDB taxonomy): Bacteria > UBA10199 > UBA10199 > 2-02-FULL-44-16 > 2-02-FULL-44-16 > JACQOX01. The sequence continues at coordinate 7,248 of JACQOX010000112.1, read as the reverse complement.
TGATGAGGCGCCCATCGCCCATCGCCAAATATCGACTTTTTGCTGAACTTGGTGTCGTTGCTTTGTCACCAGTGTGGTTCCAAGAGGTTCTTCATCGCCTCGCAATAATTTATCATAGAGATCCCGCAATTCTCCGTCTGGATAAGCAACGTGGTGTTGATACCATTCTTCCAAATGACGTCGAATGCCTCGCGGGAGTTCGATGCGAATGGTGTCGGTTTTTTTTGTGTACCATCCCGGTAGGTGTCGGTTGGGAGCAAAAGCTCCCAGGAGTTCGGTATTGAGAGCAAGAGGGGCGGTCCCTAAATGGATGACGGTTCCCTTGGCACCTTTTTCTCCAGCGAAGGTCTGAAATTCAAGCGTTGTATGGTGCGGAAGCTGCATGGCGAGACGAAAGAAATCCGAACCGCGTGCAGCAAGCTGTTGCCATGTGGCGACAAAACTCTTCCATTCTTCCCCTTCAGGCATGAAACCAGGTTCGATCAAAAGCTCGATTCCACTTTTTTTATCGACCATGTGGGAAAGCTTTCTTTGATCGGCTGGAGTGATGAGCCCTTGAACGATGAGTATCTTTCTTCCGGCGGCTTCCCGAGAAACGACATTAAAGCGAGGCCTGCCGTTTGAGAGCGAAGGTCCTCGTGATGGTGGTAAAGAGGAGGGAGCTGAGGTGTTCCCGCCCCCAAATGTTTTTTGGAACCAACCCCATAGGCCGCTACCGCCGGCTGCGAGGGGAAGGGGATGGGCGAGCGGGCCAGCCACAGTGTAGGTATCCATGGCGGGACGAACCGCACTCACAGCTGAACCTGAAGGAGAAGTGAACGTAAATGAGGGGAGAAAAAGAGGTTGAATGGTCATATGGGTTTGTCCAGGCCTGAGAGTGAAACATCAACCCCACTGAAGGATCGATGCAGTTGGTCTTCGGTAAAAATGAGCTCCACGTCTTCCCAATCACCTTTTGGAAGAGGGGTGTCGAAACCACTTAAGGATACTTCGACCGAACGGGGAATGGCAGCATAACTTGGATCAAGCTGTCTGATGAAGGCTTCGGTAAATGAGGTCCCATTCAGAATGAAACCAATGGCGGTATAAGGCGTCATCCAAATAGAGGGGACGAGTTGAAGCTGTTGCAAGGCTTCATCCATTTCCAGCGGAGATCCAAAGGCTGGAGCGTGTACCTGAGCCCAGCTGATGTGCGCCGAAAGGTCGGCAAATGACGTCATCATGCTGTATAAGGCGGCACTGGTGTTGTGAAGAAAGCGATGATCAAGAGCTGAAAGTTCGCCGTGCTGTTGACGATAGGCATCAAAATCGAGAAGTCGACGGTGTAATGTCATACTCTTCATATTTGTGATGGTGCGTGCAGAGGCTTCACGGATAGCTCGTGCAAATTGTCCGCTCAGCAGCACACGAACATCACTTCGTTTGTTTTCCCACCAATTTGGCTCCATTCGGCGATAGGGATGAACCGCGTCAAGATAGGCCTGCAAGACTTCAGCGACTTCTAAAGAAGTGGCAGCGCGAAGATCGATGAGCGTTCCGGCAGCGCTTTCTCCCTGAAAATGTTTTGCATACGAAAGGCCGAGTTGCCCTGGAAGCTGAAGGGTCAGCGTCTGAAGGGCATTTCCATAGGGGATCAGAGCCTGCCAGAGTCTGAAAAATTGAATCCGTGCATCATGGTGGTGAAACATCGGAGAGGTGGCATCGACGCGAACATGTTTTACTTTTTTCGCCCCCAGATCCTGTAAAGTTTTTTGTAGCAAAGGTCCTTCAAGGGGTTGATCTAAAACAAGAAGATCATTTTTCTTATCGGAACCCTGGGGAATTTTTCCGTTGGAGGGCGCGATTTGATTTCCACTGGTTTTCCCAAAGCCGAACCATCGGCCGATATTTCCAAAAATTCCGGACGCTAAGAGAGGTGAAGGTGCTGGAGCAACCCCATACCATGAGCTTGCGATGATCGACGTCGCTGGAGATATTATTTGGGGCTGTATTTGCGTGTGTGCTGGGAAGGAACCGAGAGCAAAAATGGCATTTACCGTCATGACGACTCCGAATCGCGCAATTGCGCTGCATATGCTCGATGCTCAGGTGTTTTGTCAATGTCAAAAGGTGAAATTGTTTTGTGTTTTTATAATGTTGAGGGCATATTCTCCAAAATTTTTCAACAAAAGGGGGAATGATGGAAAAAAGAAGATTTTTTGTAAGCCAAGGGGTGCTTTTGGCAGTGCTCATGGCAGCCACATCCTGTGGTTCGAGTTCATCTGGGACGACAACCACGACGACAGATACATCGTCGACGGTTCCGAGCGATATTGTAGTGAGCTCGCCCACGGCGAGCACCAGCGGTAGTACTTCCATCACCGTGAAGTCGGTGACCAAAGCCGGCAAGCCAGGCGACGCCGATGCCGATGACTATGCTTCTAAACGGGAAGCGCTCCAAACGCTGATCGCTGGATCCGGGGAATGTTCGTTTACGCTTGAGATTCCGACGATTACGGATGTGAACTGCTATGGTCCCAATATTGATTTCGTCGTCCATCCCAATGCGACGCAGCCGGATGGTAATACCACAGACGATGGCATGGAGGACGATGACGGATTCCTTCCGGGCGGCGACACTGGCATTTGGAATCCGACGCAAGGAACCCAGGCCTGCGCTGCGGCAAAAATGAATGAACTCGTGGGCAAGGTGGCGAGCAAAGTGGACAACATGATCAGCATCTTTGGTGCCATGGCCTGTGCTGGAAAGAAGGCTGGGGTTGCGCTTCCGGCGGCCGGTGCAGAAGTGGATCTGACAAGTGCCTTTAACGACAATGTGACGATCGGTAACCTGACCATCAGCAGTGCCAAGTTAAGCCGACTGGCCAACGATGGCGATGGTAACACCGTTTATCAATCGACGATCGAAATGTCGATTACAGTAGGACAAAGCACGCAGACCGGGAAAATCGTGCTGAAACATATTCCCACGACTTCGGACAACAGCACGTATAAAGGCAAGGTGCTGATGAGCATGTCGAATGCGACGAACAGCGTCAATTGTACCATGGCCGGCGGGAACACGGGCCTCACCGATGCTGGCAGCATTCTGTATGAAAAGACTTCTTCGACGGCGGTGAAGTATGAACTCAACTTCGCGTCGTTCTGCGGCACGTCCTACGATGTCTCAAACGGATTGGATCCGACCGACAAAGTTTCATCGAGTAATAAAGATGGTTGGGCCGATAATTGGAACTATGGCCTCTTCAGCCTCAACCCCACGAATGGTGTGGGTTCGGTGGCTTACGCCTGGCAGGCTGGGTCAGCTGATCAACGCACCCGCGTGCTGGATGTGGCGACCACCGCAGATTCTGATGGAGCGGTGTCGGGAGATGCCTACTTTGGTTTTGGTCCGGACATTGCCACGAGTGCAGGGCGCGGCACGATCAACGGTTTCGTCTGCAACTGGGCAGGTCCAAGTGGCGCCATTTCTCTGATGGACCGCAGCAGCGCTGGGCAGCAATTGGCGCAGCATCAGGCTATTTCGCGGGCGAGCGGGGCTAGTGAATTTACTGCTACCAACTCGGAAATCCGTTATGCGATTACCAATTCTTGCAATGCCGATGCCGGCGGCAGTTTCACTTATCAGGCCGTCGCGGATCAGCAGTCAAAAACGCCGCTCAATATGGCCAACGATCGCACTTCGACGGCTTCTGCGGTGACGAATAATCTCGTCGACCTCTCGGCCGTGACGTTTACGAAGCCAACGGCGCCGAGTGATGTGTAAGGACTGTACAATAGTATGAATGAAAAAAGCCCTGGCGAGATCGTCAGGGCTTTTTCTTTGTTGAATGTGGAGTGAATTTTTCGAACAGCCTTAAAGTTTCTGAACTCACGTGGTGTTCAATCCCTTCGGCGTCGATGTGGGCTATTTTTTCCGAAACCCCCAGAGAGCGCAGGAACTGATACACGATTTCATGGCGCTTGCGGCTCTGCAGCGCCATTTTCTTGCCTTTGTCCGTGAGGAAGATGGCGCGGTAGGGTTGGCTTTGGATCAGGTTTTCCCGCTGTAGTCGGGCCAAGATCTTGTGAACGGTGACGCTGGTGACACCAAAACGATGTGCCAGGTCTGTCAGCCGTGCTTCACCTTGCTCGGTCACGAGTTCCTGGATCATTTCCACATAATCTTCCGCTGTTTCCCTCGTGTGGGCATCGCGAAGTCTCTTGAATTTTACATTCTTGACAGTCATGGGGGCCCGTATTACACGGGCCGAGAATTTAGCCAAGGCTAAAATGCTAAGTTTATGCAAAAAAAGGAAGGATATGAAGAAATCGACGAGATGGCGATGGTGTCTATGTCTAACGCTTATGGCGATGGGGTGTTCGAAAGCCAGTGAGAGTAACATCGGAGAGATGAAGAAAAATATCAGCCGTGAAGCGCCGATCAGTGCAGTGGCGACGGTGGGGATGATCGCAAACGCGGTGAAGGAAGTGGGTGGCGAGTTGGTGAAAGTCACGGGCCTCATGGGACCCGGCGTTGATCCACATCTCTATAAGGCCAGCGAAGGTGATATCCAGCGGCTTTCTGAGGCCGATGTCATTTTTTACAACGGCCTCAATCTGGAAGGCAAGATGGGCGACATCTTTGTAAAAATGGCGCGCGCTCGGCCTGTGGTGGCGGTGACAGACAATATCGATCCCAAACTCCTTCGCGAGCCACCTGAGTTTCAGGGACATTTTGATCCCCACGTCTGGTTTGATGTCAAGCTGTGGTCGCAGACGGTTCCGATCATCGCCGACGCCCTGACCAAGATTGATCCTGCTCACGCGGGGGTCTATAAAAGCAATGCCGATCGCTACGTCCAAGAACTCCTGGAGCTCGATCATTGGTGCCGTTCGGAAATCGCGAAGATACCGCCCTCGGAGAGAGTGCTTGTTACGGCGCATGACGCCTTCGGCTATTTTGGCAAAGCCTATCAGATCGAAGTGCTAGGGCTGCAGGGCATCAGCACGGTTTCTGAATTCGGCTTGAAAGATGTGCAGCGTTTGGTCGATCTCATCGTGTCACGCAACGTCAAAGCAGTGTTCGTGGAATCGAGTATCCCAAAGCGTTCGATTGAAGCCGTGGTGGAGGGAGCGAGGAGCCGCGGGCATCAGGTGGCGATCGGTGGGACGCTCTATTCTGATGCGATGGGGATGGCTGGAACACCAGAAGGGACGTATGTCGGCATGGTCAAGGCCAACGTCTCCACCATTGTGGCCGCACTTCTCGGGAAAACATCATGACGAAATCCATCTTATCCGTTCGCGATCTGTCTGTCGCCTATCACCGCAGGCCGGTGCTGTGGAATATCAACTGTGATTTTCGTCAGGGGAGGTTGATCGGCATCGTCGGTCCCAACGGTGCCGGGAAATCAACATTTATCAAGGCCATCATGGGACTTGTGCCCATGGCGTCGGGCGTCATTCGGGTGTTTGACGAACCGATTCACAAGGCGCGGCATCTCATCGGTTACGTGCCCCAGCGAGGCAGCGTGGATTGGGATTTCCCGACGAATGCCTTGGACGTCGTGCTCATGGGGCGCTACGGAAAAATTCCTTTGTTTCGTCGACCGAGCCGACAACATCGTGCCTTTGCCTTGGAATGTCTGGCCAAACTGGGCATGGCGGAATTTTCGCATCGGCAGATCAGTCAGCTTTCGGGGGGCCAACAACAACGCGTGTTTCTGGCGCGCGCCCTGGCGCAAGAAGCGGACATCTATTTGATGGACGAACCGTTTGCCGGAGTCGATGCAGCCACAGAACAGGCCATCATCATCTTAATGCGTGAGCTCAAATCGCGCGGCAAGACCATTGTCGTCGTGCACCACGATCTGCAGACTGTGCCTGAATATTTCGATGACGTCATGCTCATCAATCAACGCCTGGTTGCCTTCGGCACGACGCGAGAAGTTTTTACTGAACAAAAAATTCACGAGACCTACGGCGGGCGTCTCAGCATGCTGACCGCGGTCGGTGAGCAGATGGTCAAGAGGGGAGAAGAAGGTGCTCGTCTTTGACGCTAACGTGCAATTCGTACTCCTCGGCACCATGCTCTTTGGCGTGGCCAGCGGCGTGCTTGGTTCGTTCGCCCTGCTTCGGCGGCGGGCGCTGCTCGGCGACGCCATTGCCCATGCGGCGCTTCCGGGCATCTGCATTGCTTATCTCCTCACGCGCCTCAAACATCCGGCAGTGGTGATCGCGGGCGCCTTGGCCAGCGGACTGTTGGGATCATTTTTGGTCAACTTTATTTCGCGAAAGAGTCGCATCAAAGAGGACACGGCCATCGGCCTTGTCCTGTCAGTTTTTTTTGGCATCGGTATTTTGTTGCTCACGTACATTCAGCATCAACCGCTCGGCAATCAATCGGGTCTGGATAAATTTCTCTTTGGTCAGGCGGCCTCGATGGTGGCCGATGATGTCATGGTGTTTGGTGGTGTTGCGTTCTTTCTGATGATCGTAGTGTTCTTTCTGTATAAGGAACTCAAAGTGTTGGCCTTTGACCGTGAATTTGCATCTGCGATTGGTTTGCCGACGGGATTGATCGACGCCTTGCTCACGGTCCTCATTGTGCTCACGGTGACGGTGGGACTCCAGGCCGTGGGAGTGGTGCTCATGGCGGCGATGCTCATCACGCCGGCGGCCGCTGCCCGGCAGTGGACCGACGATCTTCCGCTCATGCTTGTGTTGTCGGGAATATTCGGTGCGGTCGCAGGTGCGAGCGGCACGCTCGCGAGTACGCTCGCGCCGCGGATGCCCACCGGACCGTGGATTGTGGTGGTGGTCACGACCATTTTTGCGATCTCCATCGTGTTTGCGCCAAATCGTGGATGGCTGGTGCGCTCTCTCCGACACCGGCGCAATAGTCAAAAAATCAACAGTGAAAACATCCTCCTCACCCTTTATCGCGTCGCTGAACAATCGGTGGAATCGTGTTCATTGGATCTTTTGCGCCGGTACCGCTATCTCTCGGTGCGACACGCCGTCAATCTTCTGCAACATTTAGAATCACGTGGTTGGGTTTCCAAGGCGTCGCTTCCCGACCACTGGAGCCTCACCCAACAAGGTTTCGATGAAGCCAAGAGGCTCATTCGCCGCCATCGCTTGTGGGAGCTGTACTTGAGCCGATACCTGCATCTTTCCAAGGGACAGGTGCACGCCGACGCCGAAGAGATCGAGCACATCTTGACGCCAGAACTTGAGAGAGAACTGGATGCGTTGCTTGGAACT
>JACQOX010000100.1 GCA_016202335.1 Deltaproteobacteria bacterium | reverse complement strand
TCACAACATCTTCCGACGCTTCGACGAAGTATCGGCTACGCGGTGCAGGGGATCGGCCTTTTTCCCCACATGACCGTGGAACAAAATATTTCGCTGCTGGCCAAGCTCGAACGGTGGTCGACAGATCGCATTCAGGCGCGGGTGGCGAAACTCATGGAATTGGTGGAATTGCCGCATGCGTACTTGCCGCGTTATCCATTTCAACTCTCCGGCGGTGAACAGCAGCGTGTCGGCATCTGCCGTGCCTTGATGCTGGATCCGCCGATCCTTTTGCTCGATGAACCATTTGGATCTTTGGATGCGATTACTAAATGTGAAATCTATCGCGAGTTTTTGCGCATCGAGCAGGTGAAATCGCGGACGATCGTGCTGGTGACCCATGATCTGCGCGAAGCCTTGAAGCTGGCTCAGTACCTCGTCATTCTCGATGCCGGAAAGATCATCGCCGACGGACGCTGTCAGGACGTCATCGCCCACCCTTCGCATCCCAAGGTCCGACAATTATGCGCTGCACAACTGTGAAAAATCTCTTCGTCACATGCACTTTGTTCTTATTCTTTTCCTTTCCCCTTTTTGCTGCGGACTCAATCGTGATTGGGTCGAAGATCGACACCGAAGGTCGCATGGTCGGTGAAATCTTCGCGCAACTCTTAGAAGACCGCGGCTTTGCAGTTGAACGACGGTTGGCGCTCGGAGGTACGACGATTTGTTTTGAAGCCTTGAAACGCGGCGAGATCGATCTGTATTTGGAATATTCCGGGACGCTCAAGGCCATGCTGAATCATCCAGAAGAGGTTTCGTATTCGCAACTGCAGCGTGAAACAAAAACAACGTATGACCTCGAGCTTTTGTCCCCCCTGGGATTTAATAATACATATGTCCTGGCGGTGCGTGGCGACATTGCCAGGAAATACGGCCTTCAGAAGGTGAGCGACCTGCGAGCGCATCCAGATCTGCGCTACGGCATCAGCCATGAATTTCTCCACCGCGATGACGGTTGGCCGATGCTCGCTCGCCGCTACGGTATTCCCATGTCGGCGGTGGGTATCGACCACGGGCTTTCGTATCAAGCCATCGCCGATGATCGCATCGATGTCACCGATGCCTATTCCACCGACGGGAAGCTGCAGCGCTACGATGTCATTCTACTTGCCGACGATCGAAAGTTTTTCCCTCAGTATTTGGCAGCACCGCTGGTGACTTCGATGTTTCCTCAGGAAGCGCTGAACGTGCTTCACGAACTCGCCGGAAAAATTTCGGATACGAAAATGCAGTCCATCAATGCCATGGTTGAGATTCACGGAAAATCCTATACGCAAGCCGCGCATCTTTTTTTAAGCGAGGCCGGACTGTTGCAGCACGAATCTGCTCCAGCGGTGGAACGTTTTTGGCGTGATCTTGCTTCACGAACTTTGGTGCATTTGGGGCTAGTTTTTATTTCGGTGATGGTCGCGATGGTGATCGCCATTCCCTTGGGCGTGCTTATTTATCGCTTTCCCGTGTTTGCTCACGCTGTGCTGGGAACCGCCGGCATTTTGCAAACCGTGCCGTCGATTGCGCTGCTGGCCTGCTTGATCCCGCTATTTGGCATTGGCGTGAAACCCACGATCATTGCGCTTCTGCTGTATGCGCTCTTGCCGATGCTCCGCAACACGACGATCGCGCTCACTTCGGTTGATCCTGTGGTGAAACAGGTGGCTACAGGTATGGGGCTTACAGCCTGGCAACAGCTGTATTACATCGAGTTCCCGCTGGCGCTCCCGACCATCCTGGCCGGCATCCGCACCGCTGCGGTTATCACCGTCGGGACGGCCACGCTTGCGGCCTTCATCGGTGCCGGGGGTCTTGGCGAGCCGATCGTTGCGGGACTCAATTTGAATAACCCTGAGCTCGTCCTCGAAGGAGCTGTTCCAGCGGCTTTGCTGGCAATCGGGGTTGAAGGTCTGTTTGAATTGATAGAAAGAAAACTGCTCCCGAAGCATCTGGTCCGCTTATCTTAACCAGTTTGAAGCTGCTTCGAAGTGGTAACTGGACATCCTCGGCAGCCCGAGCAGGCAAGGGATTTTCGTTTGCCAAAAGATTTATTGAAGAGCCAGGCGCAGGTGAGAGCGACGATGAGAATGACGACGATGTCCTGAAGCATTACCATCCGAACATCCTTCCCCCCTGATAGACGACAAAGGCTGCAATATAAGCCAGTGAGGTCATGTATCCCACCATAAAGATTGGCCAGCGCCAGGTATTGGTCTCACGTTTGACGACGGCGACGGTCGACATGCACTGACAGGCCAACACGTAAAACACGAGCAGGCTGATGGCGACCATCGGCGTGAAGGCTGCGTCATGTTTCAGCGCCTGCATGAGCGAGTCAGACGTCCCGGCATCGCCGAGTTTATAAATGATGGCCATGGTGCTCACGAACACTTCGCGGGCGGCGAAGGAGGCGATGAGGCCGACGCCGATCTTCCAGTCAAAGCCGAGCGGGGCGATGAGTGGCTCGATGATTTTCCCCAGATAACCGGCAAAGCTTGACTCAATGCCATCTCCCCGCGGATAGGTCGTCAGAAACCACAGGATGATCGACAGTGCAAAAATGATGGTGCCGGCGTTGATAATGAAGAGTTTCACGCGCTCGTAGGTTTTTTTGAGGACGAGGGAAAGCTGGGGCAGACGATAGGGTGGAAATTCAATAAACGATGGCAGCGATGGTGTGGACAGCAGTGTGCGCTTCAAAATGAAGGCAACGGTGATGGCCGATACGATTCCCAAGGTATACAATCCCCACATGATGAGGCCCTGGAGTCCAATGAATCCTCCGAAGGTGATGGCGGGGATGCAGGCGGCGATGAGAAGTGTATAGACCGGAAGTCGAGCGCTGCAGCTCATGAGCGGGGCGATCATCATGGTCACGATGCGATCGCGGCGTGATTCAATCGTGCGCGTGGCCATGATCCCGGGAATAGCGCAAGCAAAGGAGCTGATGAGCGGAATGAACGCTTTTCCGGGGAGTCCAAATTTTCCCATGAAGCGATCCATGACAAATGCCGCGCGCGACATGTAACCGGTGTCTTCGAGGAGCGAGATCATAAAGAACAAAAATGCGATTTGTGGAATGAAGAGAAAAACGGCGCCAACGCCGGGAATGGCGCCATCGGCGATGAGGCTTGCGATCGGACCTGGTGGAAGGATGGCGGTTGCGTTTTGGCTCATCCACGACAGCATCGCCTCGATCGCTGCCATGGGATATTCCGACCAGCGGAAGAGCGCCTGAAAAAGGATGCCCATGATGGCGATGAAGATCGTTGGCCCCCACCATTTGTGCGTTGCGACGTCATCGATCTTGTCTTGCCAACGATGATGGAGGGTCTTTGGCTGGGCACAGGTTTTTCTGCAAATACCATCGATCCATTGATGGCGGACGTTTGAGTCACACCCATTCCACAGCACCCCTTCATGAGAGAGTTGTTGCTGTAATGCCGTCCTTTTTGCGATCAGCCTTGATCGAAGCGGTAGTTTGTAATCGGCAAGTTCATCGTCGCGTGAAAGAATACGCAGGGCATGTGCCTGCTGTGCTGATGGGCCTATTTCTTGAGAAAGCAGGGTGGCGATTTCGTTCAAAGCCGATGTGATGCGAGGGGCAACGCCGAAACGGGGGAGTAATGGTTTTGGGGCTTTGAGTTCGTCCGTTGTTAAAAAGTTTTTAACGGTGCTGATTCCGTGTTTTTTCTGTGCTGACGTAAAAAAAATTGGAATGCCCAGCTCTTGAGAAAGGAGATCACGGTTGATGGTAAGATTCTGTTTTTCGGCCTCGTCGATCATGTTGATGATGAGGATAACAGGCAGGCCGGCGTCGATGATCTGCGTGGTGAGAAAGAGGTTCTGTTGCAAATTGGTGGCGTCGGCGATGCAGATCACGCCATGGGAAGGATCTTCCGTTGAAAGCGAAGTGACAGCAATTTCTTCGTCGATCGACCCGGGAATCAGGCTGTACGTTCCAGGAAGGTCGATCAGTTTGATCTTTTCCCTGCCGTGAAGGAGGAACCCCTCTTTTTTTTCCACGGTCACGCCAGGGTAATTGGCGATCTTCTGATTCATGCCGGTCAAGGCATTGAAGAGAGTAGACTTACCCGTGTTGGGATTGCCGATGAGGAAATACGTCTTCATGTTTGTAAACTATACCCGACGAAGGAGGATGTGGCCTGCCTCTTGTCTCGGAACGGCGATGCTATTTTTCCCGGAGAGTTGAATCTGAAGGGGACCGCCGAAAGGGGCTTCGCGGAGGAGTTCGACGTGGCTATTTTCGCACAGGCCGAGTGTCCGCAGACGGGTAAAGAACAAACCTGTTCCATTAATCGTCTGAACGGTGCCTTTATCCCCGGGGCGAAGGTGGGAGAGGGAAGTTAGTTCCATTTCGCGACTCCTTTTTTTGAAGAAGGAAGTAAATATTGTGGTGTAAGTGTTGAACAAGCTGGGTGTTTTCGCATTTCGAGCAGGAATGCATCAAGTGCTGGACGGTTTTGCTGGATAAAAGAAATGAAGTGCGAAAGTTTGATGCTGGTTTCGATGCTGATCAAGTGTTCGAGCTTGCAGGCATCGATTTCCGCCTGATCTGGGCTGACTCCCAGAAAATCGCGAAACAGCGTTTCCAAGAGTTCGTCGTTCTTTTCGATGAGCTGGGCGAGCCGTTTGCCTTCGTCCGAAAGCCTCAGAAACTTATTGTGGTCTTCTGTGACAAGTCCACGTTTTTTAAGTGGTTTTAAGCTTATCGAACAGCTGCCGCGGGTGATGTTCATGGCCTTGGCAATGTCGGTCACGCGGGCATAGCCCTGTTCTTTAATGAGCTCTTGAATGGTCATTAAATAGTGGGCGGCACTGTGGGTCAGTTGATTTTCATCGAAAGATTTCCAGGTATTTTGCTGGCTCATGGGAGCCGGCTATAGAGTGTCTGTTTTATATGTCAAACAAAAAGGAGGTGATATAAATCATGTTTTCTTTCGGCATCGACACCCACTGCAAGATTTGACTTGTGTGGCGAGGGCTTCGACTTTGAGGGAGGCCTGAATGTCGACGCCTTCATCAGAACAATCGACGCGGTCGATGCTCACGCTGTCTTTATCGCTCGACGGTCGTTTGCCGGTGAAGGATTCGAGGCAATTGCGGACGGCGAAAAAGTGTTTCAGGTAAAGAAACTCTTCGGTGTCGTCTTTCGGGGACTTGCTTTCCAAGACCTGCTCCGGTTCGGACGCCAGGATGTCGTCGATGGACTTGTTGTCCATCCAATGGGACAGTAACGAGTACTCCCCCACTTCGGCGCCGCAGGTCCGCTTTTGCAGCGAATATGCGGTGATCCGGTCATCTTGGTTGAGGCTGAGGTGCAAAAGATCAGTAATGTCGTTGCATGGCATGGCGAGACGCCTACCTGCAGATGCAGGAGGGAAGCAAGGTATTTTATGGGACGGTGAGAGCGATACCCGGGGGAGTAGCGTAAATGCCTTGTTTATCGAATCTCAAACCGGCAAAAACTTCGGCTGAGATTTCATGTGTGAACTCTGGTTTCACCGATATGGCGAGAAAATTAGAGTTTATTTGCAGTGTGGATATGTCC
>JACQOX010000099.1 GCA_016202335.1 Deltaproteobacteria bacterium | reverse complement strand
CGTATACGCAGATCATCCCCTACACTGACCGACTGAACTATCTCTCTTCGCTCATGAACAATGCGGCTTATTGTATGGCCGTGGAAAAACTGTTGAACCTGGAAATCCCGGAACGGTTGCAGTGGATCCGCATGCTGATTTCCGAAGTGTCGCGCATTATCGACCACTTGGTCTGCGTGGGAACAAATCTCGTTGACCTGGGGGCGCTCACCAACTTCTGGTATTTCTTCAATGTCCGCGAGCAGTTCAATGAATGGATCGAAGCCCTGTGCGGCGCACGCCTCACGACCTCCTATTGCCGCATCGGCGGGGCGATGCGCGATGTGCCGCCGAATACGACGACGTATCTGCGCGGCTGCTTGAAAGATCTTCACAAAGCGCTCGCTGAAGTCGAAGGTCTCATCAAAAAGAATCGCATTTTCATGGACCGCACGCAGGGTGTGGGAGCGATTTCCGCAGCCCGCGCAATTGAATACGGTTTTACCGGTCCGTGTCTGCGCGCCACCGGTGTGGATTACGACGTCCGTCGTGCGCATCCGTACTTTTTCTACGATCAGGTGGATTGGGATGTTCCGGTCGGTCAATACGGTGACAGTTATGATCGTGTCTTTGTGCGTTTCGAAGAGATGCGCCAGTCGGCGCGGATCATTGAACAGGTGCTGGGCCGCATGAAGCCCGGACCGATCAAGGTCGATGACCGCCGCGTGGTGCTCCCCGAAAAACATGAAGTCTACGGCTCCATCGAAGGTATGATGCAGCACTTCAAACTCATCATGCACGGCATTTTGCCGCCCGCCGGTGAAATCTATTCGTACACGGAAGCTGCCAACGGTGAGCTGGGATTTTATATCGTGAGCGATGGCAGCAAATCGCCGTATCGCATTAAAGTGCGGCCACCGTGTTTCACACTCTATCAGGCTTATCCGGAACTCATCCGCGGCAGCATGATCGCTGATGCGATTGCTACCTTAGGCGGGTTGAATATTATCGCAGGAGAAATTGATCGATGAAATTCCAATTCACCAAAGAACGCGAGGCCAAGCTTCCCAACATTTTTGCGAAGTATCCGACCAAGCGCGCGGCCATGCTGCCCATCCTGTGGCTGGTGCAAGAGCAGGAAGGTTGGATTTCCGAAGAGGCAATGCAGGTCGTGGCGGCGAAGCTCGAGCTGGCTCCGGGTGCGGTGCAAGAGGTGGTCAGTTTCTATACGATGTTCAATCGCAAACCCCTTGGTCAGCACCACATCCAGGTGTGCAACAATTTTTGCTGCCGACTGCGCGGCGCGGACTGGCTCGTGGATTACGTAAAACAGAAAACCGGCTGCAAGGTCGGCGAAACATCGTCTGACGGTCGTTTTCACCTGTCGACCGTGGAATGCCTGGCGTCGTGCGGGACAGCGCCGATGATGCAGATCAATAACGATTATTATGAGAATTTAACGCCAGAGAAGGTCGATAAAATTTTGAAAGACCTTACGTAGGGGCGTATTGCATACGCCCGAAGAATTATGACATTCGTCCTGACAAAAAACTGCGAAGTTCAAAACATGCCTCAATTAGAGGTCGCGCGCAAACACGGCGCCTATGCGTCGCTTGAGAAACTGTTTGCACGGCAGCCCAAAGACATCATCGAAGAGGTGAAAACCTCAGGCCTTCGCGGTCGCGGTGGGGCTGGGTTTCCCACGGGCATGAAGTGGAGTTTTGTCCCGCAGAACACGGGCAAACCGATTTATCTGGTGGTGAACGCTGACGAGAGCGAACCCGGAACCTTCAAGGACCGTTTTCTGCTCGAGCGCGATCCGCATCTGCTCATCGAAGGCATCATCGCGGCGTCGTATGCCATCGGCAGCCATACGGCTTACGTCTACTTTCGCGGCGAATTTTATCGCCAGTGGGAACTGTTTGAAAAAGCCTGCGCTGAAGCGCGCGCGGCCGGACTCATCGGTAAAAATATCTTGGGCAAGGGCTACGATCTCGAAATTTATGCTCACCGCGGTGCGGGTGCTTACATCTGCGGTGAAGAAACCGCGCTCTTATCATCCTTAGAAGGTGGTCGCGGTTATCCGCGCATCAAGCCGCCATTTCCGGCGATCGAAGGCCTGTTCGCCTGCCCGACGATCGTCAACAACGTCGAGACCATCTGTGCGGTGCCCTACATCGTGCGCGAAGGCGGGGCCGGTTATCGCAAGTTTGGCACGGAAAAAAGCTCGGGCACGAAGCTCTTTTCGGTCTGCGGGCACGTGAAAAAACCCGGTGTCTATGAAGTTCCGCTGGGCACACCGTTTAAGAGTTTTTTTAAAGATTATTGCGGAGGCACGAACGGCCGACCGCTCAAGGCGGTCATCGTCGGGGGATCTTCTGTACCCGTGCTCACCGCCGAACAGGTGATGACCATGACGCTCGATTACGAAGCCGCTCAAATCGCTGGGACGCTGCTCGGCAGCGGCGGCATGATCATCGTGGATGATTCGGTGTGCGCGGTGGAAGCCTTGGCCGATTTGGCGCGTTTCTATGCCCACGAATCCTGCGGTCAGTGCACGCCGTGTCGTGAAGGCACCGGTTGGTCCAAGAAAATTCTGGATCGCTTGGAGGCCGGTCGCGGCGAAGACAGCGATATCAGCTTGCTTCTGCAGCTGGCGGACAACATGGGTGGCAAGACCATCTGCACCTTCGCCGATGCGCTGGCCATGCCGATTCGCTCGTGGATCAAGTGTTTCCGAACGGAATTTGAGGATCATTTAAGATTGAAAACTTGTCCGATGAAAATTGGGACTTTAAACAGTATACGCTCATCCTGAGGTCCTCGAAGGATGAGCGGGAGTGTCCGCATCCTTCGACAAGCTCAGGATGTGCGGACAAAAAGTCATGACGAAACTCATTACATTAACCATCGACGGTCACCCAGTTGAAGTTCCAGAAGGGACAACGATTTTCAATGCGGCCAAGCAGTTGGCGCTTGAAATCCCGCATTTTTGCTATCATCCCAAGCTCTCCATCGCCGGCAACTGCCGTCTGTGCCAGGTAGAAGTCGAAGGCGCTCGCGGGCCCGTTATCTCGTGTCGCGAAACCGTGCGCGAAGGCATGGTCGTCCGCGTGAATTCTGAAAAAGCCAAACAGGTGCGCAAAGATGTGCTCGAATTTATTTTGATCAACCATCCGCTCGACTGTCCGATCTGCGATCAGTCCGGCGAATGCAAACTGCAGGATCAATATTTCAATCACTCCGTGCAGCCATCGCGCATGCATCTGCCGAAAGTGCACAAGCCCAAGGCCAAGCCGATTGGGCCGCAGGTGATGCTCGATGACGAACGCTGCGTCATGTGCACGCGCTGTATTCGCTTCTGCGATGAAATCGCCGGCGAACATCAACTGATCATGCGCGAGCGCGGTGATCATTCCACGATTGACGTGTTTCCAGGGAAACAACTCGATCACCCGTACTCGCTGTGCACAGTCGATATCTGTCCGGTCGGTGCGCTCACCTCTTCTGATTTTCGCTTCAAAAAACGCGTGTGGTTTTTGAACTCCACGCCATCGATCTGCACGGGCTGCGCCACAGGCTGCAACATCTGGATGGACCACCATGATCGCATTGTTTATCGCTACCGTCCGCGCGACAACGAAGCCGTAAATCAGTGCTGGCTGTGCGATCCCGGCCGCATGACCTATAAAGCCATCAATGCCGCAACGCGCGCGCTCTTTCCGATGAAACTCGTTGGTGGTGCGTATCAACGCCTGGAATGGAACGATGCGCTTTCGCAGGTCAAAGAAGTGTTGAAATCCTATAAGGCCGCCGATGTTGTCGGAGTGTTGTCGGCGCAGGCCTCGAACGAAGAAAACACCGCCGTGAAGCGGTTCTTGGAAAAAACTTTTCCAGGACTGCAGCTTTTTTGGACCGGTCGCGAGGCCATGCCGGAATTTGCGGATAAAATTTTACGCGATGCCGACCGCAATCCGAATACCCACGGCGTGCAGGCGCTAACGACAAAGCGGTTGGATGCGCAGGTAAAGGCCAAGGTGCTCATCGTCTTGGGCGAGCTCACAGCGCAGGACCTTCGCCTGCTGATGAGCATCAAACCCGAAGTGACGATTGCGCTGGCGGATCAACTGCCGCATCCGGAATGGGCGCATTATCTCCTGCCTCGTGCGACCCATGCAGAACAGGACGGCACGTACGTGAATCGCAAAGGCATGGAACAGCAGGCCAAGATGGCGTTTCCGCCGAAAGGTGAATCCCTTTCGGCCGTGGCAATAGCGTCGAAATTGATGGAGATCTTCTGATGGACTTCGGCACTGACATTCTGATCGCGCTCGGCAAAGTCGTCCTGATCGTCGTGATGGTCTTAAACCTCATTCCACTCCTCATTTGGATGGAGCGCAAGGGCGCGGCCTACATTCAAGACCGTCGCGGTCCCAATCGTTGCCACATCCTGGGGATTCGCTTGGGAGGTATCATCCACAGCCTCGCCGATGCGGTGAAGCTTGTGACCAAGGGCAGCACGTCGACGTCGGCGACGTTCCATCCACTCTTTGTGATCGCACCGATGATTTCGCTGTTCGTGGCCTGCGTCACCGTGGCGGTGATTCCGTTTACGGAACCGCTGGTGATTGGGGATTTTACTTTTCAATTTCAGATCGCGGATCTGTCGGCCGGACTTTTGTACGTCATCGCGCTGTCGTCGCTTTCGGTCTATGCCATCCTCTTGGCCGGTTGGTCGTCGGGCGGAAAGTTTTCGCTGCTCGGGGCGCTGCGCGGTTCGTCCCAGATGATTTCGTATGAACTGGCGATGGGGTTGGCGATCGTCGCGATCTTCCTGGTTTCCGGCTCGTTTCGCTTGAACGACATCGTGGCAGAACAGGGTGCCATCCCTTGGCACTGGAATGCCGTGCGATTGCCGCTCAGTTTTATTCTGCTGTTCACCGCCATGTTTGCCGAAACCAATCGCCTGCCGTTTGATCTTCCCGAAGGCGAATCCGAACTCTCGGCCGGCTATCACACCGAATACAGCGCCATGCGCTTTGGTGCGTTTTTTATGGCTGAATATGCCCACCTGGTGGTGGGGTCCCTTATCGTGACGCTGCTCTTTTTTGGCGGGTGGCACATCCCCTTTTTGTCGTCGGCAACCTTGCACGCGCATGCGTCGGATGTCTTGCGCATCCTTTGGATCATCGGGGGAATCAAAGCCCTCCTTTTGGGCGCCTTCCTCGTACGCCACTTCGTGCGCCGCAAGGGCTATTGGGGTGATCTGCGCGATTACGAATTTCTGGTCTTTGGCGTGCCGCTTCTGCTCGTGGGTTTGGCCTTGGCCGTCGGATTCTTCGTGGTCGGACCGGTGGTGCTTCCGGAATGGGCGTCACGGCTTTTGGTCTTCCTGTTGCAGCTCGGCGTCATGCTGGCGAAGACGCTCTTCTTTGTCTGGGTCTTTATCTGGGTGCGTTGGACGCTGCCGCGCTTTCGCTATGATCAACTCATGCGCCTCGGTTGGAAAGTTATGATTCCACTGGGACTTGTGAATATTTTCATCGCCGGAATGATGACGATGTATTTGGAGCGATAACGAATGCTGGAGACGATCCTTTTCTATCTTTTTGCGGCAACTTCGGTGACTACGGCGCTCTTGGTGATCAGCCGGGTGAATCCGCTCATGAGTGCCTTGTGGCTCGTCGTTTGTTTGGCGAGTTCCGCCGGACTCTTCGCGCTCTTGTCCGCGCCATTTCTCGCCATCATCCAGATCCTCGTGTACGCCGGCGCGGTCATGGTGCTGTTTCTCTTCGTCATCATGCTCATCGAC
Source organism: Deltaproteobacteria bacterium (assembly GCA_016202335.1). Classification (GTDB taxonomy): domain Bacteria; phylum UBA10199; class UBA10199; order 2-02-FULL-44-16; family 2-02-FULL-44-16; genus JACQOX01. The sequence continues at coordinate 7,339 of JACQOX010000099.1, read as the reverse complement.
ATCAGCAAAGAAGCCCTCAAACCGCGCGTCGTGCGCTTTGCCAAAGTGGTGGCGGTTTCGATCACTGGCTACTTCACGGTCATCGTCTGCATCGTGCTGTGGCGGCCGTCGTTCTTGCCCGCACCGCTTGCGGATGCGGCCTATGGCGACGTTAAAGTGTTGGGAAAAATGCTGCTCACCGATTATGCGGTGCCGTTTGAACTTGCCTCATTGTTGTTGCTCGCGGCTATGATCGGCGCAGTGGTGATGGGGAAAAAGAAATTATGACGATCACCCTTCAACATTATCTGTTCCTGTCTCTCGTGATGTTTACCATCGGCATGGTTGGGGTGGTGGTGCGGCGCAATGCCCTGATCATCTTTATGTCGATCGAACTCATGCTCAATGCCGTCAACATCGCTTTTTTAGCTTTTTCGCGCTGGTCGGGTCTGATGGAAGGCCAAGTTGCTGTTTTCTTTGTGTTGGCCGTAGCCGCAGCCGAAGCTGGCGTGGGGCTTGGCATTATCGTTGCGCTCTATCGCAATAAACCGACGGTGTATGTGGATGATCTGAGATTGCTACGCGGATAAGGAATTCCGATGCTTAACTTTATTTACCAACATTTTTCGATTCAAACCGTGGCCTGGCTGATCGTGGCCTTTCCACTGGTCGGTAGCATCATCAATTGGCTGATCGCAGCGGCCACGTCCAAAAAAGAGACCGAGGCGTTTCGCGGTCTGACCGCATTCGTGGGCGTCGGCTTTCCCCTGCTCGCATTTTTGGCGGTCGGGATTTGTTATCTCACGCTTATCGGTTTTGACGGGGTCGATCCCAAGTTTGTCACCGGCCCGCTCTTTCAGTGGGCTGCCGGACCGGGACTTACCATCGACATCGGCCTCAACCTCGATCAACTCTCGCTCGTCATGGCGCTCGTCGTCACCGGCGTGGGAACGCTCATCCATCTTTATTCCGTGGGCTACATGAGCCATGAGCCGGCCTATGCCCGGTACTTCGCTGAACTCAATCTCTTTTTATTTTTCATGCTCATCTTGGTGCTGGCCGACAACCTGCTGCTCATGTTCGTCGGGTGGGAAGGCGTGGGGCTGTGTTCCTACATGCTTATCGGTTTCTGGTTTGAAGACATCGCCAAGGCCACGGCCGGATCCAAGGCGTTCATCGTCAACCGCATCGGCGATGCGGCGTTTCTCTTGGGCATGTTTTTGATTTACGGCGTTATGGCTGCAGCCCAGGCGGATCCGGCGCACGGGTACCTCAACTTTGCGACCATGGCTTCCAACTCGGCCGCCTTTGCACCGGTGGCGACCATCGTGGCCTTGCTGCTCTTCGTCGGTGCCTGCGGCAAGTCGGCGCAGATTCCGCTGTACGTCTGGTTGCCGGACGCCATGGCGGGTCCCACACCGGTGTCAGCGTTGATCCACGCGGCGACCATGGTGACCGCCGGCGTCTACATGGTCGTGCGCCTCAACTTTATTTATGTGCTCTCACCCACGGCCATGGAAGTCGTGGCCACGGTTGGTGCGGCCACTGCGATCTTTGCGGCGACCATGGGCATCACCGCGACGGACATCAAAAAAGTCTTGGCCTATTCGACGGTCTCGCAGCTCGGCTACATGTTCTTGGCCTGCGGCGTTGGCGCTTTCTCGGGAGCCATCTTTCATTTGGTGACGCATGCTTTTTTTAAAGCGCTGCTCTTCTTGGGTTCAGGCAGCGTGATCCACGCGCTGCACGGTGAACAGGACATCCGCAAGATGGGCGGCCTCAAACACAAGATTCCGCTGACCTGTTGGACGTTTGTCATCGGCTCGTGCGCGCTCGCGGGCATCATCCCGACCGCGGGCTTTTTCTCCAAAGATGCCATTCTCTGGCACGCCTATTCGAGTGGGCACATTGGGCTGTGGCTCGTGGGATTTGTGGCCGCGGGCATGACCGCATTTTATATTTTCCGTTTGGTCGGGCTCGTTTTCTTCGGTCAGACGACGCTTTCCACGGATCAGTGGAAAAAAGTCCATGAGTCGCCGGTGTCGATGCTCATCCCCCTGTTGCTTTTGGCCGGGTTGTCGATTGGTGGCGGGCTTTTTGGTGTGCCTGAAGTGATGGGTGGTGGCGACATTCTCGGCCATTGGCTGTCGAGCATCGTACCGCAGGTCATTTCGCATGGCGGCGAAGAGATGCATTCCCAAGAAATCGTGCTCATGGTGATCACCTCGCTGTGGGGACTGCACTTTACGGTCCTCGGCTGGGTGATTTACACGCAAAAGCGGGCCTGGCCGATCAAGATGGCGGAGAAGCTGGGGGCGATGTATCGTCTGATTGCCAATCGTTATTATATCGATGAAATCTACGACGCGCTGATCGTTCGTCCGCTCGTGTCCTTCTCACGGGCGTTTCTGTGGAAAGGCGTGGATGACGTCGCCATCGATGGCCTGGTGGTCTACGGCACAGCCCGCAGCATTGGCGTTTTCGGCCGGCTTGCGTCGCTGCTTCAGACCGGCGTGCTTCAGCAGTACCTCTTATATTTCCTCATCGGCGCGGTAATCATCGTGGGGTACATCGCTTTATGATCTGGATTATTGAACATCTTCTCTCGACGATTATTTTTCTTCCACTGCTTCTCGCCGTATTTTTGCTCGTGATCCCTGGAACCTGGGAGCGCGCCATCCGCTGGGTCAGCCTTTTTGGGAGCTTGCTGATTTTGGGGGTAACCATGCTGGCCTGGCGGGCCATGTCGTGGAACGCCGGCTTTGAACTGCAGGAAGTCATTCCGTGGATTCCGTCCGTGGGCATTACGTATAAGCTTGGTGTGGATGGCACGGCCATGCTGCTCATGTGGCTCGCCGCGTTTCTCGTGCCAATCGTGTTTATCGGTTCGTGGCGCGAAGTTTCGAAGAACGTGAAAATGTTCCATGTGCTGATCCTCTTGCTTGAGACCGGCATGCTCGGCGTGTTCGCGGCGCTCGATGTGTTTTTGTTTTATATCTTCTGGGAAGTGGTGCTCATCCCCATGTACTTCCTGATCGGCATGTGGGGCAGCGGCAATCGCATCCGCGTGGCGTTCAAGTTTATTCTGTATACGATGGCAGGGTCCGTGCTCATGCTCGCCGCTATTCTCTATGCTGCCTGGCAGTGCGGGGGAACGTTCGATCTGCTCACGTGGTACGACAAGGGTTTTAATCCCATCCAACAATTCTGGCTCTTCGGGGCGTTTGCACTCGCCTTTGCCATCAAGGTACCGATGTTTCCGGTGCACACGTGGTTGCCAGATACGCACACCGAAGCGCCGACCGCAGGGAGCGTTCTTCTCGCTGGCGTGCTGCTCAAGATGGGAACCTACGGCTTCTTCCGCTTCGCCATGCCACTCTTCCCGCTCGCGGTGGTGAAATTCGCGCCGCTCATGCTCACGCTTTCGGTGATCGGCATCGTTTACGGGGCGCTGGTGTCGCTGGTGCAGGTCGACCTCAAGCGCTTGATCGCGTATTCGTCGGTGTCGCACTTGGGATTTGTCATGCTCGGCCTCTTTTCGCTGGAACCCCATGCGGTGCAGGGCGCCATCATTCAGATGATCAACCACGGCCTTTCCACGGGCGCGCTGTTCTTGATGGTTGGCATGATTTACCACCGCCGTCATTCCCGCCTCATTGCGGATTACGGTGGGATCGCGCGCATCGTACCGATGTTTGCCGCGCTCTTTATCTTTCTGTCGTTTGCGTCGGTCGGCATGCCGGGGCTCAATAATTTCGTCGGTGAGTTTTTGGTGCTGCTCGGAACCTTTCAGACGCAGACGCCGTACGCGGCTATCGCTGTGCTCGGCGTGATCCTGGCTGCGGGCTACATGCTGTGGGCGGTCCAACGGGTCTTCTTTGGCCCGATCACACACGACGAGAATCGCGCGCTGACGGATCTCACGGGCCGTGAATATCTGGCCCTGCTGCCACTCGTGGCCCTCATCGTGGCCATCGGCGTTTATCCTAAACCATGGCTTTCGAAGATTGAATCTTCGACGGAACAATTTTTGAAGCTGACGAAACGGGTTGAGATGATCGTTCCGGTGGCGAAAAATACGACAGGCGAGTGACTATGAACTGGTTTCAATTTCTTGGACTGACCTTACCCTGGCTGATCGTGCTGGGTGCATCGCTCACCGTGCTTTTTCTGGGCACGCTGATGAAGCGCGGGGCGCATGCCGTATCCATGGCCATCTCCCTTCTTTCGCTGGTGGCGGCGCTGTTTCTCTCCTGGCAGCATTGGGTGGCCGACGTCACGGTCTCGATGGGCATGATGAGTTTTGGCCGCATGACCTTTTTGGGGTGGATGGTGATCGCCATCGCCTCGATTTTCACGGTCCTCCTGTCGCACGATTATCTGGCGCGGCGAAAACTCGGCCATCCGGAATATTACAGCCTGATTCTGCTCTCAACGGTAGGGATGGCCAGCCTGATCGCGGGTTCGCATCTCATGCTCATTTTTTTGGGCATCGAAGTCATGTCCATCGCGGTCTACGCACTGGCTGGATTTTTGCGCCATCGATTGAGTGGCAACGAAGCTGCGCTTAAATATTTTTTGACCGGCGCCTTTGCTTCAGCTTTTTTACTCCTTGGCATTGCTTTCATCTTTGGCACCACGAAGACCATGGACCTCACGGTGCTCGCTGAACAGCTCCCAACCGTGCTTTCGGGCGATATGGCATCGTGGTTTTTGTTTGGGGTGGCCATGGTGCTCATCGGCTTTGCTTTCAAGATTGCAGCCGTACCGTTTCATGCCTGGGCCCCGGATGCCTATGACGGCGCGCCCACGCCGATCACGCAATTTATGGCCACGGCCGTGAAAGCTGCGGCGTTTTTTGCGCTGCTTCGGGTGGCGTCGCCGCTCGTGGTTGCGGTGGGGCCTGGATGGGCAAAGACGCTCTGGCTCTTGTCCGCAGCGACGATGATCATCGGAAATTTGGCGGCGCTCATGCAAGACAATCTCAAGCGCATGTTGGCCTATTCATCCATTGCTCATGCCGGCTACGCTCTGGTGGCGTTTCCGACCCTTTCGACCCAGACGCCGGAACTCGTCCACGGCGTGATTTTTTACCTCATCGCTTATACCTTCATGACCGCAGGGAGCTTTGCCATCGTGGCCTTTGCGCAGGGGCAGGGGGAATCGGCGGATGTGAGCCATGTGGCAGGACTTGCCAAACGCCATCCCTGGATGGCCGCGAGCTTTACGATTTTTCTGCTGTCGCTCACCGGCTTTCCGCCCACGCTTGGGTTTTTTGGAAAATATTTTCTGTTCTCGGGTGCGATCAAAAACGGTTCCATCGGGCTAGTCGTGTTGGCCCTTTTAAGTTCCGCTGTATCCGCTTATTATTATCTCCGCCCCATCGTGGTGATGTACTTCCATGAATCGCGTGAAGGCGTGCTCGAAAGAACGTCGCCGGCAACGTCGCTTGTGGCGGTGGTCACCATCGCTTTTCTGGCCATTCTTTATTTTGGAATTTTCCCGTCGGATCTCTTAGCCATCGTGCAGCGTTCTGGGATGTAGACTTGTGTGTCATTGCGAGGAGCCCGTAGGGCGACGTGGCAATCTCCTGGTGTTACTCTTTCCCCATATTCCGAATAGTCTTTGGCGTGGCTTCCAACGGATTTTCTCCACCTACCGGTCCTACTGCCAATCCCGGTAAAAAATCGCCGTTGCCCGTGGGTTCGAGGCTACCGGTGTTAGGTTGCGTTGTTCCGGTCGATTCATCAGCTCGACCGAGCGGATTCCCGAAACCATCGCATTTTTTCTTTCCCATGACGCCATCACATAGCCACTTTTTCAAGGTGCTGCAGTTTGCTCGGCCAGCGGGATCAGTGATTTTTCCACAACGCTGTGCGACACGATTGTAGGCATCGACACGTGCTGGCAGTTTTTGCCCCGTGATAGCCTTTTTGAGTTCATCGGAAGTAGGGGGAGCTCTTTCTCCCTTCAGGACTTGATCCACGAATTTTACGAGCGGCGCGACTTTGGACATAGAACCTCCACACCCCATTATCGGCCGCAGCAGTGCCAAAAGTTGCTGAGCCACGTATTTCTCCTTGCGAGCTCTCGTGGCTTCATTTATTTCACCCGCCTTATGAACGTTGGCATCGTCATTCCTGCAGCTGGAATCGGTCATCGGATGGGTTCGGATCGTCCGAAGCAGTATCTCGCCTTTCAGGGAAAACCGCTTATTTGTCATACGCTTGATTGTTTTCTCCGGTTTGACACCATGATCCTCGCGGTGGAACCGGGGCGGGAATCGATGTTTCAGCAGGAGATCTTGCAGGCATATGGGTATCCTTCCACCTGGCAGGTCGTGGCCGGCGGGGAAAAACGCCAGGATTCGGTGGGCAATGCCCTGGCCGTGCTGCCGAAAGAGTGTGAGCTCGTGCTCGTGCACGATGCGGTGCGCCCATTTGTGGATGACGAACTTCTCGATCGCATCATCGCGAAGGCCATGGAAACCGGCGCGGCCATTCCGGCCATTGCCGTGACGGATACGATCAAGCGGGTCAAAAATAATCTCATTGAAAACACCCAAGACCGTGCCGTGCTTTGGCGGGCGCAGACGCCGCAGGCTTTTCGCGTCGAACTCCTTCAGAAGGCCTTGGCAAAAGCGAAAAAGGATGGCTACTACGGCACCGATGAAGCGAATCTCGTGGAGCGTCTTGGAGTGCCCGTGACGATTGTAGCGGGATCTGAACAAAATATAAAAATAACCACTCCTGCAGATTTGCGTCTGGCGGAATATCTTTGGAGACAAGAATGCTGAATTTACCCCACATGCTGCGTACGCCCGATGAACTGAGCATCAAAGTTGGTCATGGTTACGACATCCACCGTCTGGTTGAAGGTCGAAAGCTGATCCTCGGTGGCATTGAAATCCCGTTTCAAAAAGGGCCAGATGCCCATTCCGACGGCGACGTCCTGGTGCATGCGCTGATCGACGCCATCTTGGGGGCGGCAGGTAAAGGCGACATCGGCAAGCACTTTCCGAATACGCCGAAATATAAGAACGCCGACAGCATGAAGCTCCTTGATTACGTGATGCAGCTCGTGGCCGAGCGCGAGTGGAAAGTGACCAATATTGACGCAACGATCATCGCTGAAAAGCCAAAACTGGGAAAATTTGTAGCGAAAATGAAGGAAAACATCGCCAAAACCGTGGGAATCGAAGCGTCGATGGTGAATATCAAAGCTGCGACCAATGAAGGGCTTGATGCCATCGGTGAAGGTCGCGCCATTGCGGCGCATGCGGTGGTGATCATTCAGTTGGTGCCACGGTCGCGACATCCGTTTCAGTTGTCGTAAATCTTAAGTAGGGGCGACCGGCCGG
>JACQOX010000096.1 GCA_016202335.1 Deltaproteobacteria bacterium | reverse complement strand
TCGAGCAGCCCGCCAGGATTCCGTCGGAGATCCAGGATGAGCCCATCCAGATTTTTCCCATGGGAAATGCGATCGATTTCCTTGCGCAATGTTTTCGCAGTATCGATCTGAAAACTGGAGATACTGGCATAGCCGAAACGACCATCGAGCAGTTCTGCCTTGACACTCGGCACGTGGATGGCCTGACGAACGATTTCCACCGAATAGCGCTCGCCACCGGAACGTTCGAGTTCAAGCTCAATTTTACTGCCTCGTTTTCCGCGCAGGGCACGCACCGCTTCGGAAAGATTCATATTTTCCGTAGATTTGCCGTCGAGCCGAAGAATTTTATCTCCGGCATGGATCCCCTTTTGATCGGCCGGCGATCCCTTGATGGGAGAGACGACCATGAGCTGACCGTCGCGAACCGTCACTTCGATGCCGATGCCGTCGAATTTGCCACTGGTGTCGACCTTGAGCTCGCGAAAAACGTCGGCGGGAAGATAACTGCTGTGCGGATCCAGCGTATCAAACATCCCTTGGATGGCGCCGCGGATGAGGTTTTGCTCGTCAACCGTTTCCACGTAATTTTCTTCGATAAAATGAAGCACGCTGGAGAGAACATGCAGCTCTTTGAATCCCTTATCCGAAAGCGCTGACGCCGATGAGGCCAAGCAGACGAAAACCAGGAAAAAGAAAAAACCTTTAAAACATTTCATGGGAAACTCCTAGAAAGGGGCCGGAAAATAAAGAGCTGGGCGGGAAAAAGCAAGCCTGATTTCCCTCAAACTCTTTCCATCGGCGGCAGCCCGTTCCCAAAAAATCGTTTGGCCACATTTTCGCTTTGCTTCGGCATATCCGTCACCGCGATGCGATACGTCGGCCGCGCACCGTCCCCTGTCGCTCGGAACTGGGGATGAAGCTTAAGCGCCCGGGCCGTGGCCTCAGCAGAATCGATAAGCGTAATGTGAGTCCCGACGACCTCTTGAATCAGCGGCGTGAGCAGCGGATAATGCGTACAGCCCAGGACCAGCGTGTCGATCTTTGCCGCCTGAAAAACATCGAGGTAGCGATGCGCGATGAGGCGCGTGGGTTCGTCATTCAACCAGCCATCTTCCACCAGCGGCACAAACAGCGGACAGGCCTGAGTCGTCACGATGATGTTGGGATCAAGATGGTGAAGCGCCTTGGTATAGGCATTGCTGGCGATCGTTCCCGTCGTGCCAATGACACCGATATGACGAACTTTGCTGCTCGCAGCAGCAGCTTCAGCTCCAGGCTCGATCACGCCGATCACTGGCACCTTCAGCTTTTCCTGCAAAACCGGAAGCGCGTAGGCCGACACCGTATTGCAGGCGACGACAATGGCCTTCACGCCCTGCTTCATCAGGAATGCCGCATCTTCCAGGGCATAGCGCACCACGGTTTCCGGCGATTTATTGCCATACGGCACGCGGGCCGTGTCGCCGAGATAGACCAGTGACTCCTGCGGAAGAGCACGCTTGATGGCGGCAAAGACCGTGAGGCCGCCGATGCCAGAGTCGAAGATGCCGATGGGCCGTGGGTCGAAAATCATGGCGGGGTGTATAGAGGGACCTCAAAAAACTAGCAACCTTTTCTCGAAAAGAACGATAATAAACTATATCCGAAGAAAGGTGGGATCTGAATGAATATCAACCAAGCTGTAAGCGAGAGCACCGATTGGAATAACATTACTGACGAACTCGCTGAGGCTCGGAATAATGTAGTGCTCCCCAACAGCGGCAAATGCGTTACCCATACTTCCCAAGGAAATGGTTCAAGACCTGACCGCCATTTTTGACAACCTCGATCCGCAACTTTTCACAAAGCAGGAATCTGATTTTTTGGCGGCGATTCACGTGGCATTAGATGGCGTTTCGTTTCGACCTTAGTGCTAATAAAATGAAATCCGAATCCCCTGTAGGGGCACGTTGCAACGTGCCCCTACTATGAATTGATGAATAAGCAGTACCTTTGTTGTTACATTTGACTTTTCTCTTTCTGAACGTATCCTCCAAAAAAATCTGAAAGGATCATCCATGCATTCCATCGGTCTTCTCGCAATCTTGGCACAGGTTCCCGCAGAACCCACAGAACTCGCGGCTCCCAGTCAAAATGTTATTTCATTGCTGCTTCACGCTAATATCGTGGTGCAACTCACCTTACTTTTGCTCATCGGTTTTTCCGTGGTGAGCTGGGCGATTATCGGCAGCAAACAGCGGCAGTTGAAGCGTATCAAAGAACGATGCGCTCAATTTTACGACCTCTTCTGGCAAAGCCCCACGCTTGATGACATCGTCAAACAAAAGCGCTTTCGCACGAGCCCTGCGGTCAACGTGCTCAAGGCCGGTCTCGACGCCATCCGCGACCGACACGGTCAAAGCAAACTCGCCGCCGACCGTGCCGTGCGAAGAGCCTATGAAAACGAAGTCGAACAGATGGAATACGGCGTTCCGTTCTTGGCCACCACCGGCAGTGCAGCGCCGTTCATCGGTCTGTTTGGAACGGTGTGGGGAATCTTGAACGCCTTCTGGAAGATCGGGAAAACCGGAGCTTCGAGCCTGGCCATCGTCGGCCCGCACATCGCCGAAGCGCTCATTGCCACAGCCATTGGGCTTGCTGCCGCCATTCCCGCGGTTATTTTTTATAATATCTATGTGAATAAGATTCGTTTGATCTCCAAGGACCTGCAGGATTTTTCCGACGACGTGGCGACCAGGATTGAACGGGAGTACTTTCAGCAATGAAAATTCATTCCAACGGAACGCACAATCGGGTGCTCTCAGAGATCAACATCACGCCTTTTGTGGACGTGATGCTCGTGCTGCTCATCATCTTCATGGTGACTGCTCCGCTCCTGCAACAAGGGCTGCCGGTGAATCTGCCGAAGGCGCAGTCGCCAGCGCTCAAACGCACCAAGACCGACGTTATCCTGACGGTACAAACCAATGACCGAATTTTTCTGGGCGACGATCGCCGCGCGATTCCGCTCACCAATCTCGAATCAACGCTGCAATCGATTTATGCCAATAAAGAAGAAAAGGACCTGTTCATTAAAGCCGACACCGACCTCCTGTACGGAACCGTCGTGAAGGTCATGTCGATCGCCAAGAAAGCCGGCGTCGATCGCATCGGGATGCTCACGCAACCAGAGGCGCAATAACTATGACGCACCCGTTGAAGGAAGCGATCATCCGCTCAGCCATCGGGCATTTTGTTGTTTTCCTCGTGTTCGGTATTCTTTCCCTGTTTCAATTCTCCTTTTTTTCAAAATCGGTGGACATTACCTGGGTCGAGCTTCCCAAGGGCGCGAGCGAAGAGATTGGCACGGGCATCAAGAAGGTTGAGGATCTCCCCAAGAGCACGATTGAAGAACAGAAGCGACCGCCTGAACCCGAACCGCAAAAAGAGACCTTGAAGTCTCCTCCGTCCAAAGAAATTCTCGCCCCGAAAAAAGAAGAGATGAAACCGGCGAAGCTTTCTCCCAAAGCGAAGAAAGAAAAGCCGCTGACGCCGCAGGAAAAGAAGATGCGCGACGCCTTGGCAGGCATTGACAAACAGCTCAAGCAGCGCAGTGCCCCGCCGGAAGCGGCTCAGATTGAAAAAGGCGGCGAAGGCTATAAACACGGAACCGGCACGGAAGCCTTGCGCGTGCCCCCGAGCGATCCCGAATACCTCAAATACCAGGCCGACGTGCGGATGAAGATCATCAACGAATGGATCATTCCGCCGCTTTACGCCGATGAAAAAATGGAAGTTCATTTTAACACGAAGATCGCGGTCATGATGGACGACGAAGGCAATGTCACGGCCACGCGGTGGGAAGGTCGCTCGGGAAATGCCGCCTTTGACGCGTCGGCGCTCCGAGCCATTCAGCGCGCCTCTCCGCTCCCAAAACCTCCTGCCCGCCTCGCCTGGGAATCCTTCAATGAAGGCTTTTTGATTGAATTTGATCCACGATTAAAACAATGAGGTCGCCATGAATATTTTTCTCGTTTTTCTTCTTCTGTTCATTTCCGTCACAGCGCAGGCACGCATCTACATTCCCATCGATCAGCCTTCGGATAAAAAATTCCCCATCGCGATTTGCAACTTAGACGGCGGCGGAAAATTCGGGCGCGAGGTCGCCGATGTGATTCGCAGCGATCTCACGCTCTCAGGATATTTTTATGTCCTCCCCTTCAACACCTATGAAGCACGCTGCGACGAAGACGGCACCGACCTCGCTTCCATCCGCTTCGATGTCTGGAAGGCCATGGAAACTCAGGCGCTCGTCAAAGGGAAAATCGAAAAAATCGGCAGTGAATTCGCGCTTCACTTAAGCCTTTTTGATCCCCACGGCCCTTCTGTCCTCGTCGAGAAACAGTTCCAGGAAAAAAATGATGATATGCGGCATGCTGCCCATAAATTCTCGGACGACATCATGGAAGCCTTGACTGGCATTCGCGGAGTCTTCACCACGAAGATCGCCTATGCCTCGGCCACGAATAAACAGAACAAAGAAATCCTCGTCATGGACATGGACGGCCAAAACGCGCGGAAAGTGACAAAATTGAAAACCATCAGCCTGTCGCCCAGCTGGTCGCCCAAAGGCGATCAACTGGTCTTTTCTTCGTATAAAGACGGGCGCCCTAATCTTTACGTCATCGGCCGTGACGGAAAAAACATGGATCGCCTGACGACCTCGTCGGGTATCAGCATTTCTCCAACCTGGTCACCGGTCGCAAACACCATCTTGTTCGCCGCTTCGGGCCAGGGCGAAGTCGATCTCTATCGCATCTCCACCAATGGCCGACGAGCCACAGCCATCACCAATGCGTCGGGCATCGATTTGGCACCCGATTTTTCGCCCGACGGATCAGAAGTCGTGTTTGCCTCGGAACGCGCGGGAAAGCTGCACATCTTTAAAATGCCGGCGAGCGGTGGCGAAGCCACGCGGCTCACGTATGTCGGCTATCAAAACGATATGCCGTCCTGGTCGCCGATGGGCGACAAGATTGCGTTTGCCGGCCGCGATCTGGGAACCTTTGACATCTTCATCATGAACCCCGACGGCAGCAACATCCAGCGCCTGACGATTCGCTCCGGCAGCAATGAAAGCCCGAGTTTTTCCCCGGATGGCCGCTTTATCGTGTTTTCTTCAACCCGCGACGGCGGCAGCGGCATTTACCTGATGCGCGCCGACGGTTCCAATCAGACCCGTATTTCCGATGGTCATGGGATGCTCCCGGATTGGGGTCCGCGTAACGATTAATTCTTCACTTCTGCCATGGCGGCTGAACTTTGAGCAGCGACTGGTTTTTGTCGCAGCGAAAAGTCAGGCGCCATGGCTGGGAATGCTATGACATCATCCCGTCTTGCTACGATTGACATTGGAACCAACTCCGTCCTGCTGCTCATCGCACAGATCGCAAAGGATGGATCCATCACGGTTCTCGAAGAACAGGCTGAGATCACGCAGCTCGGTGAAGGGTTTGCGACCGACCCTACCATTCGCCCCGCTGTGTTCGAGCGCAATCTCACGGTGCTGAAAAAATTCGCAGAACGCTGCCGTGTACATGCGGTGAACACGATCAAAGTGGTCGCCACCGAAGGCATGCGTCGGGCGCGAAACAGCAAGGAATTTATTGCGGCGGTTAAAACCCAAACTGGATTCGAGATTGAAATTATTTCTGGCGAACGCGAAGCCGAACTCACCTATAAAGCTGCGGCCCATGACTTTGGCGCTGACATTACGGTCATGGATATTGGCGGGGGATCCACGGAATTTATCGCCAAGAATTTTTCGACAAGCATCCCAATGGGTTCCGTCATTCTCACGGAACAATTTTTACAAAGTGATCCCCCAACCGAAAGTGAATATAAAAAATTGGTGGATTATATCGAAACAAATTTAAAAAAGAATCTTACGATTGAACTATTGCACCATCGCACCATCGCACAGTTTGTGGCCACCGCCGGAACCGCCACGACCGTCGCGGCCATGCATTTGAAACTCGCAACCTATGATCAAGCCAAGGTGCATGGGACTTCCATTTCCCGGCAGAATATTGAAAGCATTCTCGATCAGATAAAATCAATGCCGCTCGCCGAACGCATCACCCTGCCCGGCCTGCACCCCAAACGCGCACCGTTCATCATCGCAGGCACAACGCTGCTTCTCAAGGCCATGGAGTTTTTGGGGTTTGATACGGTAACGGTCAGCGACCGGGGACTCAGGTGGGGGATGCTCTATTCCATAATTGGATATGTCGTGGTTGGAGTAAAATGTTGACAATATGCATCAACTTTCATACTCTTTTAGTATGAAAGCCACTACTATAAAAGTAGAAAATCCTCTTCTCGATGAACTGCAGGCAATCAAGCCAACTGAGCAGAGCCTCTCCGCCTTTATCCGCGATATTCTCGATGGAGAAATTCGGCGAGTGAAACTCATTCACGCGGCGGATCAATACACCGATTTTCTCAGCAAACATCCTGAAGAGGCAGAATGTTTGAGCAGATGGGAAGAGGCGCCGCTTGGAGATGCACCAAGACAGAAAAAGAAGAAGGGGACGCCATGAGGCGCGGCACGGTGTGTTGGATCAACTTGGAACCCAGCACGCCTCCTGAATTTGGCAAAGTTCGGCCGGGGGTTATCATCTCGAACTCGGAGCAAAACCTTCGCCTTTCGACCGTGGTCGTTCTCCCCTTCTCAAGCCTTCCTCCTGAAATTTGGCCGCTTCGGGTTGAGTGCACGCTTTTCAAAAATAAACCTTCCTTTGCCGTCATCCCTGGTCTCCGCCAAGTCGATAAGCGCAGACTCCAGCAGGCTATTGGCTTTCTTCCCCCTCACATCATGCGCCGAATTGATGAAGCACTGGAAATGTACTTAAAAGATTAAGTATCGTGTCCCTGGAATCTACTTTAGGAGGGTGACATCACACATCGAAAACCGATCTCGAAACTGCCTTTTTCAGCTTGGCGGCCGCGATAATCAGCACGTAATTCCTGCATTCGATCCGCATACCAAGACCCACCACGGATACCCCAATCTTTTCCTCCATCCAACACCCACTCCCACACATTTCCTGTCATGTCATAAAGTCCATAAGCATTGGCTTCATAACTTGCAACGTCCACAGGAGCCTGCGCAGAACCAAGGCACATATAATTTGCCTCTTCGAGCTTCAAATCTCCGCTTTTCGTTCCATAAACTAAACCTTTTGGACCTCGAGCAGCTTTTTCCCATTGATTACTGGTTGGCAATGACCCGCCGCGAGATTCACAATACGCCTTTGCGTCACGCCAATTGACATAAATCATCGGCTTGAAGTCTCCCCTGTTTCCCCCATCAATTTTTCGACGGACAAGTTTTGATTCAGAAAATGGCCCGCGAACTTTTGCATCACAACCATGCTTACCATCAACTTTCGCAACCTTCAGAGCAGAAAGAGCCTCCAGCCTTGTCTTCTTTATGTCTTTGACGATCCAAGCACCGCTTTTGCAGTCTTTTTCAACCACGTGAAATGAAGAAGCAACATCCGCCCAAAAAACACCCTGTATCACTTCTGTCTCATCTATACAAAACGGAGCTATTTTATTGTTTGGATCAACAGGCGTACTCCCCGTAATCAACTTCATTCCCGGCCGACAAGTGAGCTCTGACATCTCTACTCCTCTATATTAAATCACATGTTTCGGCTCACATAGAGCCCCTTTTGGAGCAGGAGTTTCCTCCCGCAGCTCGAATTTTTCCCGACCGCGCTTCATGAGCAGCTGAAAAGCGGCGTCCACGTGCTCGCCCAAGCGTTGAATGTAGTACCAATGCGCATCACAAGCTTCATCGAGACAATAGACCTGCGTCGTTTGTGCATCCGGATGCGTTTCCAGAACTTTGCTGCACTCCTGCACTTTTTCCCTGGAAATCGCCTTCCCGCCAATCAAGGCCAAAAATTGCACATATTGCTGCTGCATCTGGCCATATTCTTGGGCCAAGATATCGCAAATATCGGGTCGATCTTCATAACCACATTGCAAGGCATCCGACTGAATGGTGCAC
>JACQOX010000103.1 GCA_016202335.1 Deltaproteobacteria bacterium | reverse complement strand
CTGCCGCCGATGATTTCGCCAAAACCTTCGGGAGCCAACATGTCGGCGCACATGACGTGATTTTCATCCTGCGGATCGCGCTTCATATAAAAGGCCTTCACCCCGGCCGGATATTTTTCCACAAACAACGGTTTGAATGATCCTTCGGTCAGCATGGTTTCGTCTGCGGCGCCCAAATCGCTTTCAAAGGTGATTTGACTTCCGCGTTTCTGCAGAAGTTTGACCGCTTCAGTGTGGGTGATGCGCGGGAAGGGGGGCACAACTTCCGTCAGTGGTTTGGTATCGCGTTCCAGGATCACAAACTCCTGGGTATTTTTCTCGAGACACCGTTTGACGATGTGGCTCACGAGCTGTTCCTGAATTTCCAGATTTCCGGCATGTTCCACAAAGGCCATTTCGGCATCCATCATCCAAAATTCGGTGAGGTGACGACGGGTTTTGGATTTTTCGGCGCGAAACACGGGACCAAAATCGAAGACGCGACCGTGGCTCATGATGGCCGCTTCGATATACAGCTGACCGGATTGCGAAAGATAAGCGCTGCCCATATCGAAATAAGGAACTTCAAAGAGGGTGGTGGTGCCTTCGCAGGCTGCCGGGGTTAAAATCGGTGAGTCGATTTTGATGAAGCCGTGATCGTTCAACCATTCGTACGTGGCATTGATAATGGTGTTGCGCACGCGCTGAATGGCCCACTGCTTGGGCGAGCGCAACCAGAGATGGCGCTGATCGAGCAAAAAGTCAGGACCGTGCTCTTTTTTGCCGATGGGATATTCCTCGGCGATTTGGACAATCTGCAGCTCGCGAACCTGGAGTTCGTATTCCTCTTTTTTCGGGTGTTTGCTGACTTCGCCGGTGATGATGACCGAGGATTCCAGCGTGAGTCGATTCGCGTCATTCCAGACGTTTTCCGGGACATCCTTTTGGACCACAATGCCCTGAGTAAAACCGCTGCCGTCGCGGATCTGCAGGAAAGAGATTTTTCCGGAAGAGCGAAAATTGTAGACCCAGCCTTTGATGGTGATGGTTTGCCCAACAAGTTTTGAAAAATCGCGGATGAATGCATCCATGAAAACTCCTTATATTAAGTTTTACGAAAACGTTCTGCTAACAGGATGTTTTTCACCTGTAAAGAGACCATCAGTTTTTTGACGATTCTCGTTTGAGGAGTGTGCAAATTGACCCACATATTTAAAATACGGTGTGTAAAGATCATTTTAAGCAAAATAAATTGGCATGATGTTTGCTCATATAGTGGGTCGAGAAGGGGGAGAGATATGAGGAAACTTCACATTGTTTTAGCCTGTGCTCTTTTGGTGGGCTCATTTTTTCAGTGCCTGCCTGCATACGGTGCCAAGATTAACCCACCTGCAGCCAGTCCGAAAGTTAAGCGAGGCGGACCAGTAGCGCCTCCTCCCGCACCTTTGGCAGGATTTAGCTATCCATCCACGACTGTCTATGGTTCGGTCGGAGCGAGCATTGGTTCCCATGTACCTCGTTTTTCGCGAGGGACAGCAACTTCTTACCGAGCGACATCCCCACTGCCTTCCGGCGTGGTACTCAATACAACGACTGGAGTTGTTTCAGGGATGCCATCTTCGGGATCTTCAGGTTTTTACCGAGTTTCTATTGAGGCCCGGAATACGGTGAGTGTGGCGAGGGCAGCTCTTCAGATTGGGGTTGTGGAGCCAGAGATGAAATTGTCATCTGGGGACGATTTTACTTGTGCGAAGTTGCCTGACGGTACTGTCAAATGTTGGGGGTACAACGACGCTGGACAACTTGGGCAATCACTTCAAACTGCACGGAGCAAGGTTCCGGTGCTTGTCCCAAATTTGCAGGGAGTTCAATCCATTGTGGCCGGGGGTCGTCATGTTTGCGTTCTTCTCATCGATGGACGTGTACAATGTTGGGGTGACAATTCGCACGGTCAACTCGGAAATGGAAATACGACCCTTCAAACCACGCCTGTAGGAGTTTCGGGTCTGACCAATGCTGTGAGTATAGCTGCAGGTGCTGATAATACCTGCGCGCTTGTCAAACGAGCGGATCCGTCCCTTGAACTCTATTGCTGGGGATACAACAAAGTTTGTCAGACAGGTTGCCTTGAAAATAGTGGAGGACCGCGAGAGAATATCGGATTACTCATGGATCAATCGTTCAATACCCCACAATATATTCCAATCTCTATCCAGCATCAGCGCGGACAGCGACTTCCCAAGATCGTCATGGGCAATGACATTGACTTTGGAGCCGTAAGCATTTGCCTGATTCCTGCCGATGGCAGCTCACCGCGTTGCTGGGGGCAGAATCATGGCTATCAAATCGTGGATCACAGTCAACGCCTTGTCGATAATGCCAATGATCCAAGCCTTACGCTCTCGTATCAATACAATTCGCCATGCTGGGGGATGGCCTTTTTCCCCACATTCTTAGAAAGTGAAGAAGGGGCAGTGGATGCAGCGATTGGGCAGGTACACGCCTGTTTTAAACGTTCAAATAGTGAAGTTGTTTGCCATGGTGTCAACAGTTCAGGACAATTGGGTGTCGGAGACCGCGACGAGCATTTTCCTGTTCCACACCGAGCGGGGCAGTGTTTTCCACCACGGCCGTACCGTGCTGGTATGACCGTTCCTGCAGACTACCAATTCGACCCTGTTGCCGGTGTCATGTATATAGGCGCTCCTTCATTACCGCCACCACCAATGGTGACACCTCTTCCGGTCAGTGGTCTTACGAGCGTAAGTAAGCTTGCGGCAGGTGATTACCATACTTGTGCGATCAAATCTGATGGATCGCTGTGGTGTTGGGGTGGGAATGGGCTTGGGCAGATCGGTGATGGATCAAGAACTTGGGCGGTGGTTCCAGTGGAAATTAATGTTGGTGGCCAGGTTTCGGATGTCGATGCCGGCATGGATTTTACCTGTGCGGTGGTAAACGGCATACGGGTTAAATGCTGGGGGAATGGTGGGGGTGGGCAGTTGGGGGATGGTCAATCTTACTATCAGGGGAGCAACGTTCCAGTCGAAGTTCGATTCTGACGATAAAAAGATTGCTGCGGAAAAGGCCTGCTCACGCAAAAGAGCAGGCCTTTTTGCTTGCGATTTTCATGGAAACCGGACAGTCAGACGCCACCAAATTTTGGAGGAGACATGAACAGTAAAATTGCAACACTCATTGGATTTATTCTTCTTGCTGCTCTTTCTCGTTTTCTCCCGCATTTTCCCAATTTTACTCCCATGATGGCCCTTGCGCTTTTCAGCGGCGCCTTTTTTACAGACAAAAAACAGGCATTTTTGATTCCACTCGCGGCGATGTTCTTGAGCGATTTTTTCCTCGGTTTTCACAACCTCATGCCGCTGACCTATCTTTGCTTTGCGGTGACCGTGGGGATGGGGATGTGGCTTCAGCAGCATCGGAGCGCTGGAAGCATCGCCTTTACGGCCTTGGCGAGCTCCGTTCTTTTTTTTACGGTGACGAATTTCGGTGTCTGGGCTTTTTCTGGCATGTATTCCAAATCCGCGGCAGGCCTTGCGACCTGCTATATCGCCGCGCTGCCTTTCTTTCAGAATAGCTTGATGGGGGATGCATTATATACCGTTACTTTATTCGGTGGCTTTGCGTTGCTCGAGCGAATGGTGCCGAAACTGCGCACCGTTTAATTGGGGACGTTTCTCAATATCCTAACCCTTTAAAAGTACTCACGAAAAAATAGAAGTTTTCCAGAGGCTCTTTATTTTTATTGCCCGCGTTCGTATTGTTTCTTCAAATGTTGATAATCTAAATCGATCCCACTCACGACAAATTGTTGATAAAGTAGACGTTCCCGTGGAGTTGGTTCTGCGTCCACAATAAGCTCATCAGCCGTTCCAAAAGCATAATGATGGTAGCTGCTCCAGCGATACGATTGAGGATCATTGCATAGCTTTGCGTGAACGGGATTAAGCTCGATATATCTTGCGCATTGGAGTTTCTGTTCTTCATTCGCAATAATGATGCTTCTATAACGACTGTGCCAGAGATGCCCTTTGTAAGCATATTTCCGCCGATAGTAATGATGGTACGAAAGGAGCAAGGCCTTCATCGTCGGAGCAAGAAGCTTGGTATCGTCCACTCGTGCGAGCAAGTGAAAATGAGTATTCATGAGAACGTAGTGATGGATCATGATGCCGGCTTGCATGCTAAACCGTAACAATCTCTTTTTAAAGACTATGAAGTCGAGGCTTTGTCTGAACGCTCGGACAGTGTGATTTGCGCGAGCGATGAGATGAAATATTCCTTCTGCAGGTAAGAGGCGTGGACCGCGCGGCATAGGGGAATCTTAAGCACATTGCATGCCACACAACGGGTTATGATTTTCAAATACTTTCATTGCAAGAAGTGGAGCAATTTCATCCACCGTGGATGATTTTGCTCCAAGGTGAGCAGTAAATGTTAGCCTTCAGTTTATGCGTAAAAATAGCATAAGAAAAACAGATGGTTGGAGGAGTGAGAAACGTCCCCAAAAAAATGCCCGAGACGTCGTGTCCCGGGCATTTTTCATGTGATCGATTACAACGCGCACAAACAACAGGATCCAGTTTTGCTTCGAACGTCCATGGCCAGCTTCTGAATAGCTTATCGACGAATATCGACAATGCTCTGGAAAAGCTTCGTCAGACAGAAGCGCTCGACAACGAAAT
This sequence comes from Deltaproteobacteria bacterium, assembly GCA_016202335.1. Lineage (GTDB taxonomy): Bacteria > UBA10199 > UBA10199 > 2-02-FULL-44-16 > 2-02-FULL-44-16 > JACQOX01. The sequence continues at coordinate 1,517 of JACQOX010000103.1, read as the reverse complement.
ACAGGCTTTGCTCGCGCTCCAGGCCACAATTGGAGACGTTTCTCCGAAATAAAAGCCGACCATAACGGCGTACCGCTTGATGGTGAATGCTATTGTGGCGTGAGGGAATCGATGGGAGCACGCATAATAGCACCTCGATTCACTGTAACCGACACTTTTCTTGTGATGGCCTGGAAGAGTTCTCCATCTACAACAATGCCTGGGCCGGCGTTTCCTGGGATTTCAGAAGTTACAACACCTTGCCAGCCATCTGTATCGATGTTGGTAAAATAGACGCGACTTGATTCACCGAAATTCCCGTAGTCGGCTAAAGCAACAATTCTACCTGATGGATCAAAGGCGACATTGGCAATGAAATTGGTTGCACCCGGAATGTCTCGATTTTCCAAAAACGTTCGCGCACTGAGATTAACGATCGTGAAACCAGGCGTTGGCTCTCGTCGAGCGATGACAGCCAGGCCTTGCGCATTGATCGCCATATTTGGAGAAATTTGAGAAAGGGTCATTTCGCCGAGCGGAATGGTATCCATGTCAAACGTTGTTGGATGAATCATGTCGATGACCGCACCATTCCATCGGCTGGCTTCATCGCGAACAGAACTGAGGACCGCGTACCATCCATCATAGGTTCCAACGCTCGTCGTATTTTTCCCCGACGTTTTGAGAGCTACGGGATTTCCCCAGGTTTGACTGCCGGAATACATGAAGTTTAAAAAATAACCGTCATAGAAATGTGTATAGTCCGGTTGGATATTCGATGTGGCAACGCCCAGTACGCCCCCGAGGAGTCCCGCGCCTGCAGGGAAATTGATGGGGTGCGAAAAATGCACAGGATTTCCTGATCTGTCGACAAACTCCATCCTGTTGAAACGGAGGATTTGTCCGGGAGGGAAAGGAAAAGGGGAAGGTGTTACAATGTGGAACCCATCTCCTTGGGAATCGCTGACATTCATCATGACATTTCCATCGGGAAGATCGACGTGATGAGAGACAATGCCTGAAACGCTGGATGTTTCAGTCCATTGAGTTGGACCGTTATTGGCATCCAAAGTCATTTCGTAAAGGGAGGATCCGGTATGATGTTCGAAAGGCGGGCAGGTCATTCGAAACATGCGATTGCCCTGTGGCCCTTGAACTGTAAGGCTTGCCGGAAACGGGCAGGGAAGATAGGTGTGAAATGAAAATTGCGGTGCAAGAGGAAGCGTTGGCCTTTCCTGTCCCGCATCGGGAGTGACATGGGTTCCGCTGTCGGTTGTGATGTGTGGCAAACCCGCATCGGCCGAAGAAATGGCATCGACATCAAAGCTGGCATCCGTGGGCGGTGGGGTACCATCATCTTTTTTTTGCTTTGGTGGTACCTTTTCCTCTTCCGTCAGTTTTCCGCACGCAGCGGCGAGGGCGACGATTGCAACAGCGATAGGGAACAGCATACTTCCTCCTTAAGTTAATGTATTTCTCCGTTGATGATCGAAATCGCATCGAGATCAAATCCTTTGGCATTGCCGAAGCCGATGCCG
>JACQOX010000005.1 GCA_016202335.1 Deltaproteobacteria bacterium | reverse complement strand
GTCAACGTATTCATCGAGCGGGACGCCGTATTGAAGTCCCAGCGAGACTGCGATGGCGAAGCAGTTCATCATGCTGCGGAAAGCGGCGCCTTCTTTGTGCATGTCGATGAAGATCTCGCCCAGACTGCCGTCCGAATGTTCGCCGGTGCGCAAATATACTTTGTGTCCGCCGACGCGGGCTTCTTGTGTAAATCCACGGCGTTTTTTCGGCAGACGCCGACGTTCCAAAACGGGTGAGGTGACTGCTTCGGCGGGCTTGTCTTCCTTGGCAGCGCCTTCTTTTTTGTCGTCGCTCGAAGTGGACAGGGGTTGCGACAGCTTCGAGCCGTCGCGGTAAATCGCCACGGCTTTGAGGCCCATGCGCCACGATTCTACGTAGAGTTTTTCAATTTCTTCCGAGGTGCTTTCACTCGGCATGTTGATGGTTTTGGAAATGGCCCCGGACAGGAAGGGTTGAACCGCGGCCATCATCTTGACGTGGGCCATGGGAGCGATGAACCGTTTTCCAGTTTTGCCGCACTTGTTGGCGCAGTCAAAGGCTGGCAGGTGCTCGGCGCGAATGTGCGGTGCGCCTTCGATGGTCATGCGGCCGCAGATCACGTCGCTCGCCTCATTGATGGCCTTGTCCGAAAATCCCAGCGCGGTGAGGAGGTTGAAGCCAGGTTTTGAAATCTGCTCTTCCGTGAATCCAAAGCGCGCCAGCGCGTCTTTGCCCAGGACATGGCTGCCAAAGGCCGACGACAACTCGAAGGCGCCGGGGAGCGCCCGTTCGATGTTTTCGAGATCAGCCTCGGTGAAACCGCGATCGCGCAGGGAATGATCGTTGATGTGCGGAGCTGCGCGCAGCGATGAGGTGCCCTGAATAAAGGTGATGATGTCCGTGATCTGATTTTGCGTATAGCCAAGCCGTTTGAGCGCTGCGGGAACCGATTGATTGATGATTTTGAAGTATCCGCCGCCAGCGAGTTTCTTGAATTTCACCAGGGCGAAATCTGGTTCAACGCCCGTGGTATCGCAGTCCATGAGGAGTCCAATGGTTCCGGTTGGAGCGAGCACCGTGACTTGAGCATTGCGGAATCCCACGCGGGTGCCGTCGGTTAAGCAGTGATCCCATTCTTCGCGAACGGCCGTGAGGAGATCTCGGGGGAGTTTGCCCTCGGGGATGGCGTAAGCGGCGTCGCGGTGCATGCGGATGACGTCCAGCATGGGCTCGCGATTTTTGGCATAACCGGGGAAGGCGCCTTTCTGCCCGGAGATTTCGGCGGAAGTGCGATAAGCCGCACCGTGCATGAGCGCGGTGAGTGCGGCCGACAAGGCACGGGCTTCTTCGGAGTCATAGGGCAGTCCAGCGACCATCAGCATGGTGCCCAAGTTGGCGTAACCCAACCCCAGGGGGCGATAGTTGTGGCTGTTTTCCGCGATCTGCGACGTGGGGTAGGATGAAGCGTCGACCAGAATTTCCTGTGCCAGGATGAACACGCGGCAGGCATGGCGATAGCCTTCAATGTCGAAACGACCGGTTTCGACGTCGTAAAACTTCATGAGGTTGAGCGACGCGAGGTTACAGGCCGTGTTGTCGAGGAACATGTATTCGGAGCAATTGTGCACGACAATGCCATCAGCGACGAAATGGTGGGTGATGGGTTCGGTGAGATCGTAGACTTTTTGTGTGCCGAGCAATGTCAGGCTTGAAAAAGCATCGGTGAGTTCATCGCGATAGGTGCCGATGGAAGCATTGAGTTCTCTGAGGGCCAAGGCTTTGGCGCTCTTGGGATGGAAACCGATCATTTCTTCGAAGAGCACGCGGGAAGATCGGCTGATGCGAAGCGAATGCATTTCCTGCACCGCATAAGCTTTCATACCGCCCTTGCCATCGGGCAGTAACGATTCGGTCACGCCGCCGCGTCGATTTTCGTAGATTTTGGCCTTGATCCCAAAAGAGAGGAGAAGTTTTTGAACTTGCCGCAATAATGCCAGGCTCGTGGAGTCGAGCGAAAGATACTGAGATTTATCTCCATAGTTTGCCACGGTGCCATCGCTCGTGAAAAGGCCGCGAAGAATGGCGGCCGTGCTTGCTCGATCAAGCTCAAAAGCGGAGAGCAGTAATTTCTTATTGGCAGAGCCTTCATTCAACGTTGCATATTCATTGACGATGGAGGTGACGACCTCAGCTGAGGTTGCGGTGCGTGCGCCTGTATCGGTATAGCGTACCCCTGCAATTTTGCGGTCTGCCTTTATGGTATTGAGATAAGCAACATAGTCTTCGAGAATGTCTGCTTCATGGCTGGCCATGGTGACCGTAATAATTCCCTGGGCATCGTTGGCGCGGCAGCCATCGCCCAGTGCCAAGCCGATGAATTCGGCGAGTTTGAGGTCGAGATTTTTTTGACCAAAAGGTGAGGAAGCAAGGGCAAGTTCGTCATTGGTGGTGAGTTCAGAAGCTGGAACGTCCCCACGGTTTATGGTCCAGACTTTATGGTCCGCCGTTAGTTTGAGCGTGTATCCGCTTTGCGTCCGTAATTCGTAAACATCTTTGAAGCCGGTTGGGAAAATTTCAGAAACGCGTACGGTGCGGCCATCGAAGGTGGTGATGTCAATCGTTTTGCCTACCAAATCCTGAATGGGCTTGGCGCCTTCGGCGGTTGCCACCAGCGTATCGCCGGTGACGCACGGATTGCTGGCGTGGATCTTGTCGGTATTCTTGCAGGTGTGCCAGCGATTGATCGTGCTGTCGTACTGCAGGCCTGGATCGGCGCAACCCCAGGCGGCATCAGCAATTTGACGCATCAGGGCGCGCGCTTTGTAAGCCTTGTGTTTGTCGCCGGTGGTGCGGAACTTGGTTTCCCATGTGCCGTCATTTAAATAGGCGTACATGAAATCGTCGGACACGCGGACCGAGTTGTTAGAATTTTGTCCGGAAACCGTTTTATAGGCTTCGCCATTGAAATCCGAAGAGTATCCGGCTGCGATCATGGCGGCGACTTTTTTCTCTTCATTTACCTTCCAACTGATGAAATCCACGATTTCAGGGTGATCGATGTCCAGACAGACCATCTTGGCGGCGCGACGGGTGGTGCCGCCGGATTTGGTGGCGCCGGCGCCGCGATCCAAGACTTCCAGGAAGGACATGAGCCCCGACGATGTTCCGCCGCCGGAGAGTTTTTCGTATTTCGAACGGATGGCCGAAAAATTGGTGCCCGTGCCGGAGCCAAATTTAAAAAGTCGGGCTTCGGATTTGGCGAGTTCGAAGATCGACATCAGATCGTCGCCCACGGATTGAATGAAGCAGGCTGAGCACTGGGGGTGCTGATAAGAATTGTCGGTCATGGTGATCTGGTCTTTGGTCATGTCCCAGAAATAATTGCCGCCGCTGCCTTCGATGCCATAAGCGTGATAGAGCCCACAGTTGAACC
>JACQOX010000101.1 GCA_016202335.1 Deltaproteobacteria bacterium | reverse complement strand
GCGCTCCAAGATGCCCGAGATCCGTTCTCCGCCGAAGATCCGCAGAAGATCGTCTTCCAGTGACAGATAGATCTGCGAACTGCCCGGATCGCCTTGACGTCCAGCGCGACCGCGGAGCTGATTGTCGATGCGACGGCTTTCATGGCGTTCGGTTCCGATGATGAGGAGTCCCCCTGCGGCAAGCACATCTTTCTTTTCCGCGTCGCAGGCGATGCGAAATTCCTCGCGTAGGCGCTGGAGGTCTTCTTCTGAAGCCTCTGTCCCGGCCTTGGAACGCGCTAAGAATTCGGGATTTCCGCCGAGCAGAATGTCGGTTCCGCGGCCGGCCATGTTCGTGGAAATCGTGACCGCACCCTTGCGACCTGCTTGGGCCACGATTTCAGCCTCACGCTCATGGTGTTTGGCGTTGAGCACGTGGTGAGGAATGCCAAAGCGACCGAGCATCTTGGAAAGTCGTTCTGATTTTTCGATAGAGATCGTTCCGACCAAAACCGGCTGACCGGTCTCGTGCCGCTTTTTGACTTCTTCCACAATTGCCCGGAATTTTCCTTCGACGGTTTTATAGATGATATCGGCATGATCAATACGGATCATCTCTCGATTGGTGGGAATAACGCGCACATCGAGATTATAGATCTTGGCAAACTCTGCGGCTTCGGTATCCGCCGTCCCGGTCATGCCAGCGAGCTTCGAGTACATGCGGAAAAAATTCTGAAAGGTGATGGTGGCGAGCGTCTGGTTTTCGTTTTCGACGGCCACGCCTTCCTTGGCCTCCACTGCCTGATGAAGTCCATCCCCCCAGCGTCTGCCGGGCATGAGCCTCCCGGTGAATTCATCGACGATAACGACTTTGCCATCTTTCACCACGTAATCGGTATCAAGGTGATACAGCGCATGCGCCCGCAGTCCTTGATTCACATGGTGCAGAAAGTTGATATTCTGCGGATCGTACAGATTTTGAATATTGAGCCGGCGTTCGACTTCGGTCACCCCTTCTTCGGTGAGCATCACCGAACGCGCTTTTTCGTCGATCGTGTAGTGCGATTCTTTTTTGAGAAACGGAATGATGCCGTCGACAATGTTATACAGTTCCGCCGATTCCTCGGCCTGGCCGGAAATGATGAGCGGCGTCCGAGCTTCGTCGATCAAAATCGAATCGACTTCGTCCACGATACAGAAATTGAGTTCCCGCTGCACATAGTGCGCAAGGTCAAATTTCATGTTGTCGCGGAGATAATCAAAGCCGAATTCATTGTTCGTGCCGTAAACGATGTCGGAGCGATAGGCCTGCTGCCGCTCCGCATCGGTCCGCCCGTGAATGATCACGCCGACCGTGAGGCCCAAGAACGTATACAGCCGCCCCATCCATTCCGAGTCGCGCCGGGCCAGATAGTCGTTCACCGTCACGACATGAACGCCCTTGCCGGAGAGCGCGTTCAAATACACCGGGAGCGTCGCTACCAGCGTCTTGCCTTCACCGGTCTTCATTTCCGCGATCTGGCCGCGGTGGAGAACGATGCCACCGATGAGCTGCGCGTCGAAATGGCGCATGTTCAGCACGCGTCGCCCAGCTTCGCGCACAACGGCAAAGGCTTCGGGCAAGAGTTCATCGAGCGTCTCGCCCGATTGAAAACGGGATTTGAATTCATCGGTCTTTGCCCGCAGGGCATCGTCGGACAAGATTGTAATGGAAGCTTCGAGTTCGTTGATGCGTGTGATGATGGGGGCAATGGCCTTGAGTTCGCGCTCGTTTTGGGTGCCAAAAATTTTCTTCAGGAGTGAAGTAATCATGGAGCGCGTACTTAGGGTCTCAAGCCTTGAAGATCAATAGAAAATCTCTTTTGTCATAGGAGGCCGTATGGCCGACGTGGCGATCTCCTGTATGTCCCACACAGTAGGGGCACGTTGCAACGTGCCCCTACATAATATCCCCCGATAATTTTAGGAGATTGCCACAGCCTCGCAATGACGACAAACTCTTATCCCTTCTGTACTATATAATACGTCGGATTCACCGCCACGCCATCCAAGTGAACTTCGTAGTGTAGGTGAGGACCGGTGCTGCGACCGGTGTTGCCCACACGGCCGATCATGGTCCCGCGTTTGATGCGCATGCCTTCCGTGACAAAGAGTTCTGAACAGTGTCCGTAAAGGGTGGTGAGACCATTGCCGTGATCGATGAGCACGGTCTTGCCATAGCCGCCTTTATAACCGACGTACATCACTAACCCATCTCCGGATGCGAGGACCGGAGAACCGCGGGGACTGGCAATGTCGATCCCTTCATGCCAACGCCCACCGCCATGGAGGTTGCGAAGATCGCCGAATTCGGAGGTGATCCAGCCTCGGGTGGGCCAGATCGTCGGAAGCGAAATCCACAGGAGCGCACTTTGGCTCGCGGCTGCAAACGCCTGATGCAAGGTGGTTTCCAGTTCCTTTGATTCCGTCAAAAGGCGATCAGATTTAGAGAGGACGTAAGCCGCGTGGGTTGCATTGAACACCGGAAGTTTCCATAAAACACCGGATTCGCGCAGGGGAACGCTTGCGATCGGACCTCCCTGCCCCACTTCGGAGGCCGAAGGGTTGGTCAGTCGCTGGGAAAACCGGGAAAGCCGCGAAAGCGTGGTTTCAAGTTCCGTGAGCTTGGATTCCAGTTTGGCACGTTCCAATTGGAGATCGGCAATTTGACTGGCCGGGACCATGGGTTCTGGCGAAAACATGGCGTCTGAAACGTTAAAAGAGCGGTAAACACCGAACGCAAGGAGGGAAACGACCGAAAACCCCATCAGCCATAATCCAACGCGGAAGGTACACCGTGAGATCCCAAACCGTCGGATGCGAGAACCGTTGCGAGGAACGATAATGACATGAAACCGTTCCGATTTCTTTGTGGTCATGGGATGCCGGTAACATGCGGTTTCTCGGACTGTCAACCGGGAATACTATTCAGATTCGATGGTGCTTTCTTCGGAGAGGGATTTGGTATTTGAGAGGGCTTTCACTTCGGCGATAATGACTGAGATATTGTCATCACCCCCGCGGGCATTGGCGACATCGACCAACCGTTCACAGGCTTCATGCGGTGCATTGTGGATTAAAATGTCTTGTAATTCATGGTCTTCCACCATGTTGGATAAACCATCGCTACACAGAAGAAAACGATCCCCCACCTGTACCTGTTGAACGGTAAGGTCAACTTCGACATCCTGCTGAAACCCCACGGACCGGGTGATCACGTTTTTAAAGCGATGGCTGCGCATGTCGGTGGGCGACAGAAAGCCGGCGCGCATCTGTTCCCCCACCAGGGAGTGGTCGTCCGTGAGCTGCGAAAGTTGGTTGTTTCGCAAAAAATACACCCGAGAATCACCGACATTGGCGATATAAGCGCAATTGCCTCGAAACAGGACCGCTACGGTCGTGGTTCCCATCCCTTTGAGTTTTGGATCTTCATTCGCCTTGGCAAACACCTTCTCGCTGGCCAGCGAAATCGCATGCTGGAGATAGGTTTTAAAGTTGCCAAACTGGACCAGATTGATTTTTTGAATCGATTTTTCGGAACTGCGCTCAAGGCTCAAGATGGATTCCTCGATCGCTTGAACGGTGATTTTACTGGCGATTTCACCGCCGGAATGCCCGCCCATGCCG
>JACQOX010000093.1 GCA_016202335.1 Deltaproteobacteria bacterium | reverse complement strand
GTCGACATCTTCGTTATCAAAGGCCGCATCCCACGTCTGGCGTCGATACGGATCCAAATCTTCATCGGTATCCCACAGCGGATCCCCTTTTTTCCTTCCGTCAGGCAACACGCTGTCGTGATAGCATTCGCGGACATAATCTCCGACTTCTGAACGAAGCCGAAGCAGCGTCGCGAGTGAAAGTCCCCAACCGTGAGCAGCCTGCTGCTCGGCCAGAGTCAATTGGTTGGATAACAGCAACCATTCCGAGAGTTCGAATTTGGCCTTTGCCACCTCTAATCGCCTAGCCCACGTCTGCCCATCGCGCTCTCTTTCACTCACTGCCACAGCGGACCCAAGCTTTTCCAAAACCTTCTCAAATGGATTGAAAAGCGTCGCCAAAGTAAAATCTGAGGTTTTGCCCTTGAAGCCGATGAGTTCTTTGAGCACCTCGCGTTCACCGCATCTCACAAGTTCCGTGAATACTGCATATCGATCTGCCGGCGGAAGTAACTCAAAGTCTTTTTGGACCTCACGGATGTCAACCCTTCCTTGAATACCAGGATTTTGAGGATCGCGATCGAGCACCCGCGTGGCTCCCCTGAAGAAGCCATATTTCAGAAAAAAACCTGCAGAGGTATGAAGAGGGCGTGAAGCCATAAAAGGAGAAGGAAGCAAAATAAAGGCCAGGTGGGAAGGCTTAAAATGAACCTTTTAAACGATTATTTGGGGAGATTTGTCACCGGCGGCGGGCATGAAGAACCCTTTGACCTTTAATAACTTTATACGTACAGTGTACATATGCTTCAACTCAGCTTTGTATGGGATGAGAAAAAGAACAATATCAATCAACGGAAACACGGTGTTTCTTTTCAGGAAGCGCAAAGTGCATTCCATGACGAAAATGCAATTATATACTTCGATCCCGATCATTCTGATGACGAAGATCGCTTTATCTTGCTTGGGACGAGTTTCAAACTCCGAGTGCTCGTCGTATGCCACTGTCATCGCGATAAAGAACATGTGATCAGGATCATTTCCGCAAGAAAAGCGGATAAAGATGAACAATCCGATTATGGGAGGTGAGTATATGAGAAACCACTATGATTTTTCGAAAATGAAGGGGAAAAGAAACCCCTACATCAAGATGTTGAAGCAACCCGTGACCATACGATTAGACAAAGAGACGATTGCCTATTTTAGAGACATGGCCGTAAAAACCGGACTGCCTTATCAACACTTGATCAATCTTTATTTGCGTGATTGTGCCGAACAACACCGAGAGTTGCAAATGCGTTGGGCCGCTTAATTTGAATAATTATTGGGGAAGATTTGTCACCGGCGGTGGGCCTTTTTCGGGTTTCAAAAGTCCTTCTTCAGGGGGAAGTTCGGGAAGCTTTGGCGGAGGGATTTTCTTTTGCAGGTGCCCGATCGCTTCGGTGACGTGCTCGGTACTACGAAGCGTATATTTTTCCATTTGATCCGCGATCATCGTGATCGAAACCGCCAGCAAGAGAATGCCGACAAACCCCTTCACATTGAATCCCAGTTCCCAGACATTGATCTGGGGCGCAATGCGGTTGGCAATGCCGAGAATAATGTCCGCGATAAAGATGGCGATGATCACCGGTGCCGCTAATTGAATCGCCACGAAGAAAAGTTCACCCGTGATGCGCACGAAAAGGTCGAGCAGCGGCACCATCCCGGCTTCAATGACCGGATATTCGAGCACCGGGAGCGCCCGGTAGCTGCCGAAAAAAGCCTCCAGGAATTGGCGATGCCCACCGATCGCGAGATACAGAACAATCGAAAACTGAAGTAAAAAGGATCCTGAAATCGATCCCATCTCACCGAGTTGGGGGATGATGAGCCGTGCAATCGAAACACCGCGCTGGTTGTCGATCATCTGGCCAACGCCTTCAAAGGCATAAAAAATAACCGAGGCGGAAAAACCCAAAATCAGGCCGTAAAAAATTTCTTTGAGAAAGAGCATCACCAGATTCAAGGGATCGGCAATGTGCGGCGGTGCCGCAGGCACGAGATGGGGATAGGCGTAAAAAGCAAGCACCATGCTGGTGCCCACGACCACATAGCGCGGCACGGGCTTGCCAAAGAGAAACGGCACGACTGAGGCCATCATCAGGCAGCGCACCCAGATGAGTCCCACGAAGATCAGATGAAAGGCGACGTTGATGTTGACGCCTAATTTATCAAGGAGTTCTTGCATACTTTGTACGGCAGGGGCACCCCTTCCTGCGCGCGGACTCGTGCTCGAAAGGGGCTGCCCCTGCCTTCTGAACTCAGCTTCCTCTCTATTTAATGTACATCGGAATCGCGTCGTAAATGGAGGCAGTAAAGGTAATGAGCTGACCGAGCATCCATGATCCGGAAAGTGCCAGCACGGCACAGATCGCAAAGAGTTTGGGGACAAAGGTGAGTGTCTGTTCTTGGATTTGCGTCGTGGCCTGCAGAATGCTGATGATCAGCCCCACCAGCATGGCGACGATGACGGAGGGAACGGTCAGAATGAGCGCCAGGAAAAGCGCTTGTTTCGCAACCGCCACAAAATATTCGGACATGTCTACCTCCCCCAGCCCCCTCCTTTCAAAGGAGGGGGAAATCAAAAG
>JACQOX010000098.1 GCA_016202335.1 Deltaproteobacteria bacterium | reverse complement strand
TCTGATTTCTGCCGATAATAAAAGTGATGCCTATTTGGAAGATTCACAAAAATGATCTCCAGAAACTTTACCGAGATTTGCGTGAAGTGGCAGCGGAGGTTCGTGAAAATTCCAGTACCTTTGCTTCCGGTGAAGCGGTCGACACTGTTTTGAGCCAAGACGACATGACGTTGTGGCTCAAGTCGCACACCGCAGCCGACCGTAATCGGCTCACTTTTTTTGCCGAGACCACAAACGGAGAAGAAAATAGTTTTTCGAGTCTGGCCGATCTTGTCGCACTCTATGCCCAACTTGTAACTCTGGATATGGCCGATGGCTTCGATGGTATCATTGCTCACCTTCCCGACGAACTTCATCTTGCTCTGCCGGCAAACGCCACGATGTTCGAGCACATCGCACCATCAAAAAACGGCACCTTTATGGCCATCTCGCGTTTGGCGGATGGTCACCGCTACGTGGGCACAGCGTGGGTGTACGGCCGAGAGAGAATAGCGCGTGGGTGGAAATATTATGTCGCCACCAATGCCCATATTGCCGACGATCTCGAAGCTCAAGAGAAGGATCGCTATTTCATCGATCATCGCGGAGCTATCATCACCAACTTCAAGATCGAGGGATTGCACCGTGATTGGGACATCGCCCTTATGAGTTTTGAGAGCGGCGAAGATTATCCAGTCTTGCCGCTGGGAGATGAAAAAAATGTGCGTATGGGCGACGACATTGTCGTCATGGGAAATCAGCGTGGCAACGGCATCCGCTATTTTCCTGGATTTGTGAGCACATCAACGGATTATTTCGAGAGTTTAGGAAATTTTCCCTCCATTCAATTTAACAGCGATGGTGGACCAGGCACCAGCGGTAGTCCGCTCTTCAATAAACGAGGCGAAGTTATAGGAATGGCGGCAAGCGGTTTATTTTCAGCAAAAACAAGGGTTCGCTTCAGCAACGGTATTCCGATTTCACTTGTCGACAAAACATGTCGGCAAATTTTAAAAGATGGTGCCCCACACCACAGCGCTTACCTGGATGCAGAATATAATTTCATTCCGCCGGATGTGTTGCATGCCCTCGGTTTTAAAGAAACCAGCGCGTTGTACATCACCCAAATCATCCCGGGCAGTCGTGCCGAACGCGCAGGATTGAATACTGGCGACATCCTGCTTTCTTATGATGGAAAATCCATCCCCGGAGAACGTGAACTCAAAAAAATGGAATTTGAAATTAGCCAGGCACCGTATGGTTCACAGGCAGCATTTGTGCGCACGCGGCTTGAAGATACCAAAAAACGCGAAACCATTTTTTATGCCGCCGAAAAAGTGGTGCAACAACCATTGGCGAAGTATCAGACTCCCTATGATTTTACTGTCACGGAATTAAGCGAAGCTGCGCGCAGCGAACTCGCCGCTGCCTGGAAGATGAATCCCGCCGATGTACCAGGAGTTGAAATCGTGGCGGTGACAAATTTTGATGAGACCAAAGAAGTGAACGAACGCCTGCTCTACCCTGGAGCGGTTCTTACCGGTGTGAATGGCCAGACCGTGCGAAAGCCCGCAGATCTTCGCCAGCTTTTGGAAACAACGGAAAGCACTCTGCCCATGTTCAATGTTGCCGATACCGTGCGAATACCGGGGAATGTACTGCGATCGGGTATCTCTGGGCGAAGATGGCTGGCCTTTGCGCATCCACTTGAACAAGATGACAGAAAAAAACAAGACGACTTGGGTCTCACCTACGTTGAGTTGGGAGATAAAGAGAAAAAGCGCCTGGATCTCTCGTCCAAGCATCATGCCTATTACGTGGTTGAGTCCCGACGGTCGACCTTACCATCACTTGATGTCATCTATCCCGGCGATATTCTTATCGGCTACAACAATGGCCCATTGGAAAAGGTGAAATTTCCCATTCCCATTGTTGGGCCTCTCATGGGCGACCAACATCAAGCCCTCGATGCATTTCTTGAAAAACCCTGGTGCCTGCCGCTTGATCTTGAAATGGTACGCAATGGCGAGATCAAACATGCAACGCGCAGTACCTGCAGATTTCCCGCTGATGGGCTCTCATCAAAAGCAACCCCGTCACCATTTGATTTTGATGCAATTGAATTGACTACTGCCGACCGCGAAAAACTTGAGCTTCAGGAAACCAGCGGGGTTTATGTCCGCATTGGCGGGGCCCAACCGTACAATCACCCGTACGGTTTGGAGAACGGCATGGTGATCATCAGCCTTGATGGACAACCTGTGGCTTCGCCAACAGAATTGAAAAAAGCCCTGACCGAAATACGCCGCAGGAAAAAAGCAGCGGTGCTGGAAGTCGCGGGCAGCACGCATTGGAGAGGTCCGGGGTATCGGCAGTTGATTTATGTTCCGGCGCATCTTTAGAATTTACGACCTGCGCACATTGCCTATAATTTATGACGTTCATTGCTTAAGTTTAGGCCTAAATGATGACACTACGAATATAGCCGCTATTTTCGGGGCGTGGTCCGGTGTTCTGAAATCATCTGTAAAATTGGACTCGCTTGGCCTTCCGTTTCTTTTATGACCCAGTGAGTTATACGTTGATTTGCTAAAAAACTTAATTATAACGTATAACCATGCGACTCGATCTTGCTACCAGAACTCTGTTTTCCGAATTCCAAGAGCATTGTTTTACGCGTGTTGCTCTTGAACATCAATTGAAGGCAACGGGAACCTTCGTTAGAAAGAAGATCAAAGAAAAAGAGTATTGGTACGTGCAACAATATACCGAGGGCAAAATAACCCAACAGTATTACGGCAGTGCTGACAAAGGACGAACCGCCGAAATCATGAAAACGAGGGCAGAACGACAACGTCAGCAAGCGATGTTCAAGAAAATTCGTCTTCAAGAAGCAAGGCAGGCGGCCATGCTCCGCCGTGGCGGTGTCC